>JACQNX010000005.1 GCA_016202875.1 Candidatus Aenigmatarchaeota archaeon
CATAACTATTTAACCACTGACAAATGACAACCTTTAAATGCTTTACTATCGTAGAGTCATTGTAATTTCATCGGGGTATTACTGTACTCCGTAAAGGAGTTGATTGGTGTGGTCATGGAAACAGTGCAGATAAGACTGACAGAGAAGCAGATAAGAAACATAGACGTGCTCGTCAAGAAGGGCGTCTACCCGAACCGGAGCGAAGCTGTCAGGGATGCCGTGAGAAAGCTCGTTAATGAGGGCTGATTCTTTTTAATTTTCTTGCAAAGATATTCGGTTAAGGTGTTTTGAATGTCTTTATCTTCTCGTGGGGCAGATGCTAGAAAACTTTCATATGGGCACCGCGGAATGCAGAATACAGTTCATAAAGCATTAAGGGCATTTTCTTTCCGCGGAGTCGTAAAGGCAGCAGGCTTGCTGCAGCAATACAGAAACTGGGACATAGATGGCGAAGACATCAAGAACAAGCTGTATTACGATGCGCCTTACGCATTCGCCCTTCGGTACGTTGACGGAGGGTATACGTACGGGCTCGCCTGCGTGTCATTTAAAATAGATGCAAACAACTCACTAAAAGTCGTCCAGCTCCAGGGAATGAGAGGGAAAAAGAAAGAGTTGCAGCCAATAAGATGGGAAAAGATGTTCATAGACCTCGTGGGACAGTGGGCAAAAGATAATGGTGCGAGTAAGCTAAAAGTGCAGGCAGCTAAATCCAATATATACGAGGGAATAAGAACAACTAGACGGGGTAAAAGACGGTACGACAAAACAGCACTGGAAATGGGATTCTTGCCCAGCAAAGGCAAAACATACTATTACAAATCACTCCAGTAAATTCTCCACAACTTCTTCAGGCACGAATTCTTTCAGGTCTTGGTATTCTTGCCCTATGCCGAGAAATAGTATGGGTTTTTTGATTGTGTATGCTGCTGATAAAGCTGCGCCCCCTTTGTCGTACACATCTGCCTTGGTCAGAATGATCCCGTCCACGCCTACCGCCTCATTAAAGAGGCGCGCCTGATCGTAAATATCATTGCCTGTCACGCTGTCAAGAACAAGCAGCTTAAGATCAGGGCTGTTCACGCGCACGACCTTCTTGAGCTCATCCATAAGATTCACATTGCTGTGGCTTCTCCCTGCTGTGTCTGCCAGTACAAGCTGCGAGCCTATGGCTTGGGCATGCTTTCGGGCGTCAAAAATTACTGCAGCTGAATCTGCACCATACTTATGCTTCACGACCTCAATGTCCAATTTTTTCCCGTGCTCCTCCAGCTGCTCAATGCTCGCTGCGCGGAACGTGTCTCCTGCTGCCAGGACAGGATTATATTTTTTGAACTTTTGACCAAACTTGGCAAGTGTTGTTGTCTTGCCTGTGCCATTAAAGCCCAGGAACATTACAAGCAGCGGCTCTTTTCTGTCTGCTGCCATTTTTTCTAGGTCTATTTTTTCTTGTGTCATAACATCCAGCATTGCTGTGCGCAGCGCGTCTTTCACCACTTTTTCAACATCTCCTCTCTTGACGCTTTTGCCGACCAAGCTATTCTTCACATCTGCGCAGATCTTTTCCGCAACTTCCAGGGCTGTGTCGTTTTCGAGGAGGACCAACTCAAGGTTCTTTACTATGTCATTGATATTGGCTTCATCAAGCGTTTTTTCTGCTATTTTCTGGACGATCTTTGCGATGAAACTTTTCTTTTCGGGCAGAGGGTAAGGCGACGGGGTATGCGCTGCGCTTATGTCCTCTTTATCGACTGCTTGTCCCAGCTGTTCTTTGCTGACAATCTTTTCAAATTCTTCCTTAGCCAGCTGCTCAATATCTCCCTGCTCGTCTTGCTCGAGCTTTTTTTCAAGCTTCTCTATCAGCAGCTCTTCTTTTTCCAGCTTGCTCTCTATGGATTCTTCTATATGCTCTGCCAGCGTCTCAGGCATTCTGCTCTCTATCTGCTCTTCGGTCTCCTTTTCCTTCAGCTCCAGTTCCTTTATTTCTTCCCTAACTTCTTCGTGGAGTTGCTCAGCCTCTGCTTTTTTCAACTCTTCGCGGATCTCTTCTTTTTTCGGAGCAGTTACCTTTGCAATGGCTTCCTGCAGTTTTTTCTTCAAGCCGCCAAACATAGTTATCACTTACTCTATATTTTATAGACAAATAAAGGCCGTCATACTATGCCAAGATACTGCCAACTTAAGGGCTATTGTCGACAGTATCCTATGTCAAGTGATCTCCTCCCGCGGATAAATCCGCGGGCTTCCGTTTCAGTGCCGCAGGCATGGAAGCTCGGGTTGCGCACTCAGGGCGCACTCTGGGGCTGGGTCACTCGCAGCCCGTTCCGGAAGCATATAGCCTCCGGAAAATTTAAGGATATTCCTGACGCCATTCACGTCAGCATTAATCTCGAATCC
>JACQNX010000074.1 GCA_016202875.1 Candidatus Aenigmatarchaeota archaeon
ATACTATATTTATGGCCTAGGCGTGCTTGTTCTTATCATAGCTGGCTTTTTCTTTTTGCAGCCGACCGCGACCGGCGCAGTTGTCTCTGAAAGCAGAGTAAATGCTGCAGGATTTCTTGAGCTCGGTGACCAGAACGCACCAAATCTGATAGAAGAATTCGGCGATTATGAGTGCCCCTTCTGCATGCGATTCCATACAACAACTTTCGGGCAGATAAAGAAAGATTACATAGACACTGGAAAGGCGAGGTATATTTTCAAGGACTTCCCTCTGACACATTCCCATATCAATGCCCAGAAAGCAGCAGAAGCTGCCCACTGCGCTGCGGACCAGGGAAAATATGAAGAATACCACGACAAGCTTTACGGGAACTCTTATTCAGGGGACAGCTGGGCGAACAAGCCCGCAATAAGCATCTTCAAAAAATATGCAGCAGACCTTGGATTAGATACAAGCCGCTTCAACAAGTGCCTTGACAATGGTGAGAAAGCAAGTGTTGTGAAAGCTAATCTCGAAGAAGGCCAAAGGAGAGGCATTTCCGGCACGCCTGGATTTTTTGTAAATGGCAGGTACATAAGCGGCGCGCAGCCCTATAATGTATTTGCGCAACTGATGTTATAATGCTCCCGGCGTAACGGAATTCTTTGCTCTGGAATCATGAAAGACTTGCGAGAGCAGATTTACAGTCTTCAAGAAGGCCAGATTTTCCAAGCAGTCTGGCCTCAAGCATATTTATCCAGCCTCTTTTATTTCAAGAATCCTGTCTACGCGGAACACGCGGTTATCTTTTCTTGAGAAGCAGTATCCTTCGACGCCTGTATATTGCCTGCTCATGTACTCCATTTTCCCGACGCTCTTCGGCAATATTGTTCTCCTGGATTTCTCGTCGCTTGATTTGAGATAGACAATCTCAAGCCTTGATTTATTTTTGATTGCCCTCTCTATTATGCTTATCTTCTCTGCAAGAGAAAGGAGTTTTTCAGATTGCCTGTATTGGTATTTCGTAAGGAAATTCACTATCTTCCAGTCCATGAAAATATGTTTCTTCTGCACAGGCTTCTTGAGGACAATACCATCCAGCGTCGTGCAACGGCTCAAAGCTACGTACATCTGGCCGTGCACGAAAGTGCCCTTTCCTATATCTATGACAACCCTGTCGAAAGTCTTTCCCTGCCCTTTGTGTATTGTGACGGCCCATGCAAGCTTTATTGGGTACTGCGTGAAAGAGCCCAGCACTTCGGAATCAATGCTGCCAGTTTCCTTGTTGAACACCATGCTATACATTTTCCACGTGTACGGCGATACATCGACAAAACTTCTGTTTTGTGTTTCCACCATGATACTGACTTCTTTACCCCTTTTCCCGATGCCTGCAATTTTTCCAACAGTGCCATTCACCCACCTGCCTGCAGGATCGTTGTTCAGAAGCATTACCTGCGCCCCTACTTTTACTTTTAATTCGATATCCGTAGGAAGGTATTTTCCATCGAAGCTGCCCTTTATCTTTCCTGTGCAGCTGACAGGCTTTGATTTTAGCTTCGAAAGCTCCCTTACATTGATCGCATCCGCCATATCGTTTGTTGTTGTCAGGTTTATGTAAAAATCCTTCGCCTTCGGCTCAAAATCAGGATGCAGCCTTTTGTTTATCTCGCGCAGCTGCTCAGGTGTGACAGAGTTGTTTCTTATAGCATTGAGAATGCCAATGAATTTATGATCTTTCTGCCTGTAAATTTTTTCCAATTCTATCATTTCCATCTCAAGATTGCCGAATGCTTTGGAATCAAAGAAGTACTGGCTTTTGTAGTGCGTATTGAATATCCCCCTTTCCGCACTTTTAACAACCGGCGGCAACTGATACAAATCGCCAATAAAAACCACTTGCACCCCGCCGAAAGGCTTCTTGCCGGAACAGTTCAGTCTAAGCGCTTTGTCGACGCAGTCCAGCAGGTCTGCGCGGACCATCGATATTTCATCTATTACGATGATTTCAAGGGCATTGTACAGATCAGCCCTATCGTCGTGTTTTCTAACTTTGTCAGGCGTTATATCCGGCCCGAATCTGAAAAAGGAGTGTATGGTCTGGCCATTAATATTCACGGCCGCCACACCCGTAGGCGCAAGAACCGCCATCTTCTTCTTTGTCGTTTTCCTGAAATAATCGAGCAGTGTGGACTTGCCAGTGCCGGCCCGACCTGTGACGAAAACATTTTTTGCCGTGTTTTCCATCAGGTTCAGGGCTTTCCCGAACTGGTCGTTGATTTCTATTTTGTCAGCCAATAAAGTTTTTGGCAGCATTCATTTATGATGTTTCCACAATAATATAAAAATAGAGCGGCGGAAATGAGGCAAAGAAAGGCTTAAGAGTCTTTACTTCTTAGTACTAAGCAGATTTGTGATAAGATGAAGCACAATGCTATTGCACTTTATATCAGGCTTGCAGAAAGAGCCATTTCCGACCTATTGGAGGGGAAGACTGACGGCATCCGATACGTAAGGAGCTTTATGGACAGAGATGTCTATATAGACAACCGCAGCAATCCCGTCACAGCTTATGTGGATGCAGGAACACGAGGGACTCTTGATGCTGTTCACAGGTTCTATCCTGATGGCAGGCATGAGCATATAGTAGTTCTTGATTTGCCAAAGCCAGAAGTAGAAGTAAAATTGCGGCCTTCCGATAAGGTTATTGCAAGAGGTTCAGACGAGGCAACTGGCTTGCAAGGCGCATTTGAGTCTGTAATTGAAGAGTACACGCAATCGAAAAAGAAAGAGGCGAGACGAAATGAAATTTAAACAATACGTTCGAAATGCCAGATTTTCTCTAAATCAATGGGCAGAGAACACACTGCCAGGCGGAAAGATGTGGTCCACTGATATCATGGACAGAGAATCTATATATCTAACGAGAAGATTTTATCCCTTGGGTTCGATACTTATTCCAGTTACTACGATGATGACGTGGCTTGATGCCCTCAAATTGTATCAACGCCCTGACTTTCACAATATAGTGAATTATTGCAGTAGCGCTGCACTTATGACATTTGCATTTACTATACCGTATAGCGTGCGCGCTTTTTACGATTCGATCTGCCGTGAAATTGGACAAAGCGGATTAACTTCAGCTTTTCTTAAGGCGCAGGGCAATCCTAAACGCAGAGCGGCGATATAT
>JACQNX010000071.1 GCA_016202875.1 Candidatus Aenigmatarchaeota archaeon
ATATATACGTATACCTATATAAAAAGTAAATGATTTACACAATTTGTAAAACATAGAGGCGTATTCATGAAAAGAAAGCATAATGAAATGACAGAAGAGGAAAAAAGAGCTTTCGAGAAACTTAGTGGAAAATTTAAACTTGTCCCTAAAAAAAACCACAAGAGTACGCATAAAACTATTTTTTCCTATACAATTGGAATTTTAAAACAGCGAAAGTATGCCAAATTATCAGCGATTTCCATTTTAGCCTTTGGCATTCTATACTCATTCCTTTACGGATTCTGGCAGATACCAGCTGTGCAATTTGGTTTTGTGAGAATGGCTGAAATTACGGTAATCGATATAGTTTATGTCGCTCTGATTTCAGTTATGGCGGGATTGCTCGTCTCGTTGCTTAAATATAAAGTTGATGATGCATCCGGCTCAAAATTGGGTGGCCTGGGAGGCGTTTTTGCAGGTTTTGTTTCCACCGTCTGCCCCGCATGTCAGGGCATAACAATTGCCGCTTTGGGCAGCACTGTTGCGGCAATTCCTTTGGGTTTTCTGGTTCCTTATCTATGGATACTGCAGATCATAACAATATTTATTCTTGGACTGAGTTTATACTTGACTTCAAACAGCATTTATACAAAAACGTGCATTTCATGCGAAGTGCCGGCAAAAAGAAGTGTATTTAAATTACCCAAAACAAATACGTAGTAACATTTACATAATCTGTAAAGCATAGAGGGATATGCATGGCAAAAAAGTTTGACGAAAGCGAAATGACAGAAGAAGAAAAAGAAGCTTTCGAGAAACTCAGCGGGAAATTCAAGATCGTCAAAAAAAGGAAGCATAAAGAAGAGCATAGTGGAAAAGGGCCATTTCTTTACAGAAATAACATTGCATTCGGGGCATTAATTGTCTTGGTTATTATGCTTGCAGTAAATAACTTTATGATCACTTCTGCATTTGCAGCTGCTACATCATCTAATTTTAATAGAGGCGGCAGCGGCGGAACCATAAGCATAAAATCGGGATTTGAATACGGGCCCAAAGTGACTCTTAAGCCTATGCCTCTGGCTACTGGCGAAAGCGCGAGATTCGACGGCTACAGATCAATAGTAAAGCCGTTGCCGACTATAAGCGAATTAGAGATAACATCTTCTACTGGTGATGTTGTGCAAGACCTGGTGAATAATGTTGTTCCGCATGGCGTACCATGGTACGGACAAGAAGCAGGCGTCAGCTTTGACGATCCCATACAAGCGCAGCAGCTTTGGGCTAAAGGAAGAGGCATTCAGCTTGGTGCAGATGAGCAGAAAAGATGGGACAGGATTGTTAATTCATTCACATGCGACTACTGCTGCGGCTCACCGCAGAATCCGACAATAATTACGCGCTGCGGCTGCGCGCACTCGGCTGCAGCCCAGGGCATGGCAAAGTGGTTCATAAAGAATTACGGCAGCCAGTTCTCTGACGAAGAAATATACGGCGAGATGGCAAGATGGTATGCATTGTGGTACCCGGGACCTACCGTTAAAAGAATAGTGCAAGAGCTTGAAGTTGCAAATTAGGTGAATTAGATGGTTGCGAAAAGCAAAATTAATCCTAAAGTTTTGGCTGTTACATTCACACTCGTAACTTTCATCTTAGATATAGCAGGTTACATCTCGCACGGATTACTTAGGCAACCGTCAGTAATGAATTTACTCTATCCTGGGTTCTGGAGCAATCCACTTTTGTTGCTGCTAGGACTAGTTGGCAGTTTAATTGGTGCATATATCTTAGGTTACTTGTTTGCTTGGATTTACAGTTGGGCAAGTAAGAAGATGAAGTAGATGGCGAAAAACAAAAAGAAAGTCAGCGATAAAATGTTGGGGATTATGATAGGAATAGCGTTAACAATTAGCGCTATAGGGATAATTAGTGCTGTATCCGTTTCTTATGCGCATGGTCGCGATGCAAATAACATGATTGCCAGCGGGATGGTATCTGGCGATATGATGCCGATGATGCATTCTATGATGATGGATGGAAACGCTATGGATGGTAATGACATGATGGGCTGCATGTCAATGATGAAGAATCATGGCGAAATGACGCAGGAAGAAATCGACGAAATGCTGAAGTCGATGGACAAGGACGGTGACGGACTTTGCGACTATTGTAGCATGTCCATAGAAGCATGCAGAAGAATGATGGGTTCATAGTGGTGATAAAATGAAAAATAAAAAAGAAAAGAAGGGAGGCTGTTGCTGATGGAACGAAAAGAGCTGCTGATGACGCTGATGATAGGCGTGCTTCTGCTCACAACAGCCATGCAGACAGTAAGTTTGGCAAGTCTGAGCAATGGGCCAGCGCCTGTAACGGCAAAAAGCGTTGCTAGTAGCCCGACACCAAGCTCCAGCGCACATTCAACAAGCGGTTCGTCAGCTGGGAGCCTCGCCAATCTGCCAAGCATGGTAGGCGGCTGTTAGCCGAAATGCATGGTTGATGACAAATGAGCAGGAAAACATTAGATGTAGTTTTGTACATTTTTGTAGCTCTGGCAATAGTACTTTCCGTTGCAAATTTTTCGCTCATAGCAACCCGCAGTGAGAAAGTTCAAGAGGTCGTCAAGTTAACCGAGCAGCAAAACCAGCCAGCTAAACTTGAACTGACAAAAATTGCCGCCTCTTCTTGCCGGGACTGCTTCGACATTGATGCTGTTGTTGAAAATCTCAAGAAGTCAAACGTTAATGTTACATCTGAAAAGACTGTAGATTTCTCATCTTCAGAAGCAAAACAGCTTATAGCCCAGTATAATATCGAAAAACTACCGACAGTGATAGTTCTTGGCGAAGTAAACAAATCAACAGTCACGCAGTTGTGGAATCAGAATTGGAATGTAGAGATGAAAGACGGCACGCAGGTTTCATCTGTGTATTCTGCCGTGGCTCCGCCTTATGTGGACGCCGCGTCAGGCGATGTCAAAGGTCTCGTAGCCTTAACGCATATTTTAGACGAGTCGTGCCCTACGTGTGCAGACCTGACGCAGGTAATAAACTTCTTCAAGCAGAATGGCGTGAAGTTTTTAAGCGAGAAGACGATTAATTATGATTCTCCCGAAGCCAAGGAGCTTATTTCCAAATTCGGCGTGCAGAAAGTCCCGGCGCTGGTCATTTCAAAGGACGTATTGGAGTATCCTGCGGTCGCTCAAGCTTGGCCTCAGTTAAACGCAACTGAAAAGCAAGGCTTCTACGCGCTGCACACTACAGTACCGCCATACAGGGATTTGGCTACTGATAAAATAGAAGGTCTTGTCAAAGTAACATATCTTAATGACAGCACATGTGCAAACTGCTACGATGTCCAGGTTAACGGGCAAATACTCGAAAGAAACTTTGGCTTAGTAATTGCAAACGAAACGACCATTGACATAAGTTCGGATTCAGGAAAAGCTCTTTTGAAGCAGTACAGCATCACAAAAGTTCCAATTATGCTCGCTTCTCCTGACGCAAAATTGTACGCGGTATTTGCCCAAGTATGGCCTCAGGTTGGTGATGTTGCAAGCGACGGCTGGTTTGTGATGAGAAAGCCGGAAGTCTTGGGTATCTACAAAGACCTGTCAACAGGCCAAGTCGTTTCGCCTCAGCAGCAGGGCGGCGGTTAAATGAAAGCTGAGAAAAAGCAAAACTCCAATTTGATGCATGGCGTAGTCGCAATAGCTGCTATATTCGTAATAGGATTAATTTATGTTCAGTTCACCCAGCAGAACCAGACAGCTGACAATTATCAAGTCCCTGCTCCGAAAGAGGTTGTTAGTCAGTACTTTACCGCGTGGAACAGCAAAGACTGGCCGAATATGTACGCAACGCTGTCGGACGGGTTCAAAAAAATCGACCCTAATGCAAAAGATCTTGCCACATTCAGAAACTTTGCAGGCTCGCAAGGCATAGGGAGCATTAACATATTAAGCATAAAAGAAACTTCGAATGACGGGATAACAGCAAGCGCAGAGTATTCTGCAGAGTTTGTTTTGAGCGACGGAAGCAGGCAAAAATTCGGTGGAACTTTCACTTTAAAATACCGGCAAGGCGACATTATCCCCGGATGGAAATTGATTCATCCTTATGGGCCTAACATCGATACATCCTAGCTGATGTCATGGGAAGAAAACGCCAATGATGGCTTCTTTTATCGTGAATAATTAAGTGATTAAAATGGACAAAACAGAAAAATTCGCATTTGGATTCCTTGGAATAGCGTCAATAATAGCGGTATTTGCGATGCTTTCTGCATTCAATGTCATACAGCTCAATTCAAATCCTGCATCAGGAAATACAGTTCAAAATTCGATGGGACAGCGATTAACAAGGATGAGCCTCTCTCCTTTCGATGTCAAGCTTGCGAAGCAGTTTATGGACAAGGACGGAAACGGCAAGTGCGACGCCTGCGGCATGGACGTTCAACTCTGTATAGACAGCGGGCAGATGCAGTGCAACATGGATTCTAAGTCTACGATAGGTATTTTAGGCTCTCAGCACATTCATGCAGACTGGAAAATTTACATAAACGGCAGGGCATTAGATGATATTTTTTTTGACTCTATAGCCATGGACATGTCTAACACAAACAATGGCATATCAAGCAGCTTCATACATGTAGATAAAGGCGCACCTTCCCCGGAAAAAACAGGAGATATAATACATATGCATGCTACTGGCGTGCCTTTATGGATATTCTTCAAGAGCGTTGGCATGGATTTCAGCAAAGAAAGCTTGGCTTTGCCTGATGGACGGAAATTTTCAAACGACGGCAAAAACACTCTTAAGTTCTACGTAAACGGCAGGCCTAACAGCGGGTGGGAAAATTATGTTTTCAAGGATTTGGACAAGATTTTGATTTCATATGGAGATGAAGCAGACCTGAGCCAGCATCTAAATTCGATAACAGATTTTGCGAAAAGCCACTAAAGTTGAAATGGATTATGAGCAGGCGGTTTTAAGGGCGAGAGAAGAATTGCAGAAAGAGGGGTTCGGCGTACTTACCGAAATAAACGTGAAAGAAACCATGAAGAAAAAGCTGGATGTGGGGATAGGGTGAAAGCAAATGGCAAAAGACATCATATGCGGCATGTATGTGGACGAGAACAAGGCGCCATTCAAGGCAACGCAGGACGGCGTAAAGTATTATTTCTGCAGCGGGAACTGCCTCAACACGTTTCTCAGGCCGCAGAAAGAGATGCGCATCCTGAAATACATGGCCATATTCAGCCTTGTTTTAGGGGCTGCGACAGCGGTTTTTGAATACATATATCCGATAAACTGGTTCGGGATACCGAACTACATATGGCTTTTCCTTTTTGCAACCCCTGTGCAGTTCATAGGCGGCTGGAAGTTTTACTTAGGCACAAGAGACGCGATAAGGGCAAGACAAGCCAACATGGATAGCCTTATAGCGATAGGAACAAGCGCGGCATGGATTTATTCCACGATCTACGCGTTTCAGGGAATTCTGTGGCCTCAAATATTTCCGCGTGTCACAGCCGGAGGGCCGGAAGTCTACTTTACGGAGTCAGGGCTGATAATCGGCTTCATCTTATTGGGCAGGTACATGGAGCATATTGTAAAAGGCAGGGCGTCGCATGCAATAAGAAAATTGCTTGATTTGCAGCCAAAGCTGGCAAGGGTTATCAGGAACAGGAAAGAAATGGAAATACCGGTAGAGCAAGTGAAGGTCGGCGACATCTTAATTGTAAAGCCGGGGGAGAAAATGCCTGTTGACGGGATTGTTGTTGATGGCTATTCTTCCGTCGACCAGTCTATGATAACTGGCGAAAGCATACCAGTAGAAAAGAAAAGAGGCGACGGGATTATAGGTGCAACGATCAACAAGACCGGCATGCTTAAGATAAAAGCTACAAAGGTCGGGCAGGACACAGCGCTTTCCCAGATAGTGAAGATGGTGCAGGAGGCTGTTGTTTCCAGAACGCCAATACAAAGGCTTGCGGATAAAATATCCTCGTACTTTGTCCCGGCTGTCGTTGCAATTGCAATAGTTTCATTCTTGTTCTGGTATTATGTTGCAGGCCTTCCGTTCGCGCTTGCGCTGACGATGCTCATAGCTGTGCTGATAGTCGCGTGCCCCTGTGCTTTGGGCATAGCAACACCGGCGGCAATAATGATAGGCGCAGGCAAGGGCGCGCAGAACGGCATACTGATAAAAAGCGGTGAGTATCTGGAGAAGGCGCATAAGCTCACTACAATCGTGTTTGACAAGACAGGCACCCTGACAAAAGGCGAGCCTGATGTCACAGATATCATTTCGCTGGGGAAGCGTTCAGAAAAAGAAATCCTGAAGTATGCAGCCATAGCAGAAAAAGGCTCTGAACATCCTCTGGGCGATGCAATTGTGAAAAGCGCCATGGCTAAGAAAATCAATGTACCCGATCCTGCGAGATTCAGGGCAGTGCCAGGTCATGGCGTTGAAGCTTCGTATAGGGGCAAGAAAATCCTTCTCGGAAACAGAAAACTCATGGCAAAATACAAAATACCTGCAGAAGAAACAGAAAGCCATCTCACTAAGCTGGAGACAGACGGCAAGACGGCTATGATTTTAGCCGTGGGCAGGTCTGCTATCGGCATAATTGCTGTTGCCGACACGCTGAAAGAGAATTCAGCAAAGGCTGTCGCGATGCTGGAAAAGATGGGAATAGAGGTTATCATGCTTACAGGCGACAATCCAAGGACTGCGAACGCAATTGCAGGCAAGCTTGACATAAAACGCGTGCTTGCCGAGGTGCTGCCGCAGGACAAGGCCAAGGAAATAAAGAAGCTCCAGAAAGAGGGAAAAATCGTTGCGATGGTTGGCGACGGGATAAACGATGCCCCTGCTTTGGCTCAGGCTGACGTGGGCATCGCAATAGGATCGGGCACTGACATCGCAAAAGAAACAGGCGGCATAGTACTGATTAAAAATGAGATATCGGATGTGGTGACGTCAATAGACCTGAGCAAGAAAACAGTCAGAAAAATAAAGCAGAATCTTTTCTGGGCATTTTTCTACAACATAGCATTGATACCCATAGCAGCAGGCGCGCTTTACCCGTTCACGGGCGTACTGCTCAATCCGATTTACGCCGCGATTGCAATGGCTACAAGCTCAATAACTGTTGTAGGGAATTCAATGTTGCTGAACAGGTACACAGCGCGGTGCACGTGAAAAAGATTACAGGAATGTTAAAGTGTCCAAAATAAATGCATATTTTGTTCGTACGCAGACAAAAGGCTGTCCAAGCGGGTGTTTGTAGATGAAAAGAAAAGCAACAAATAAAAGCAAAACACATAAAGAAAGATTTCTTGGCTTCTTTAGCAGCCTATCCGGAGGCCTGAGCTTCTTGGGCGGATGGCAGGTCTGTCACAATCTTTGCTTGGGCATAATAGCCCTGCTGTCGGTTGTTGGGATAACAGTGGCTGGAATGCCGCTCTTGTTTCTGACACAATACACAATATACTTCTGGTCTATAGCCGTGCTAATCCTGGTACCTGCCCTCATTCTATACTGGAAAAACAGGAAATGCATGTCAGCGAAACTTCTGCTGTTTAACGTGGGCATAATAACTGCGAGCACGCCTTTCATGGAGCTGCAGCCTTACCAGATCGCATTCTGGGCTATTGGCGGCATTCTCATTGCAGGCTCAATATGGATGTTTCTAAAACCAAGGCTTCAAAAGAATGGCAATAGCAAAAAATTTGCTTCAAGCGTTATTCCAGCGACCGGATAAGGAGCCTGCACGCCTCCGGAGTTAACGCTTTCCTCAATTCCTTTGTGCATATGCAGATGCAGCAGTCACATGCAGGGCATACGCCGCCGGTGCAGCACGATTTTCTCCTTGCCATAACATCACCTCACAAAATTTTATCCCAAATGTGGAAAGAATATACTCACAAATATCCTATTCCCTTCCAATGTAAGCAATGCTATGGAAAAGCCGGAAATTATCATAACAACAGCCGCAACCATTTTTATTAATTTGTAGTTCTCTGCAATTTTTGTTACGAGCCTTTTGCGCAGTGAATCCGTTAGCAGTGTAATTGTAACCATTAAAATGCCCATCGTAAGCGAGAATACAAGAAATGCAGTAATAGCCGCGGTAAAGCTGCCAAACGAAAGCGCATAAAGCATAAGACCCAGAAGTATCGGACCTGTACATCCAATTGCCGCACCATTATACACCACTCCATAAGCATACATACTTTTGGAGAAAGATTTTTTCTGTACGCCTTGCAAAAAAGGGAAATGAAAAGTTCTTCCTGTGAGGTATACAATGCCTAATGCCGCTATTAAAAACCCTGATACTATCCTTACAACTAAAATGGCTGGGATATCCTGTCTTGGGTCGGGAACAAAAGGTGCAACATTGCCAAGAATGCCTATAATAATTCCTAATATCATGTTAACTGTTACAATTCCGGCTGCGGCCATTAAACCGAGATATAGAGATTTATTTCTTCTTTCTTTTTTTCTGTTTTGTGAAGCATAGTAGCTTACATACGAGGGCAGGACGGTGAAAGCGCATGGGGAGAAAAATGCCGCAATGCCGAAAATCACGGATAGTATTATTAAGTTGTACTGTGAAAGCACATTTGGCAATGCTATGTTGTAAATAAAACCTAGAAATCCAAAGTAGTAGCCAATCAAGCCGATAAATACGACAAACAGGAGTGTCAAAATAAAATAAGCTATGTTTCGCATTGCTCCACCTTTTAATAGTTTCTTTTGTATACTATTAACAGAAGCGGAATTTAAGGTGAGCAGTTTCATGGCAGAAACCAGTTTCTATTCTGTAACTAAAGGCAGACAGACGCCGAAGGCGTCAACCGATTTGTGCAGAATGAAAGGCAACGGCTATTGTCCGAAGCCATTGGAGCAGGCGGCCATTTTCTTGAGCAAGAAATGGACACTTAGCATAATTGTAACAATCGGAAATTTTGGCACTTTAAGATTTAATGATTTGCTAAAACGAATCGAAGGCGTAACCCAGAAAACATTATCTGAAAGGCTGAAAGAGCTTGGGCAATACAATTTGTTGGCTAGACAGGCTTTTCCAGAGAAGCCTCCGCGCGTAGAGTACTCGTTGACTAGAAATGGCCAGAAAGTCAGAAGGGCTGTTTTGCCTCTGCTACAGCTTGCCGAATCCCAGACTTTTGCCAGGGGGCTTATGGTAGGTCCCACGGCTGTTCTTCTGAAACAAAATTTGGTACACGACAAAAAATGGAAGCACGGAAAATAAGCAAAAATGGGTGTGGTCTTAAGTGAGCGATTTCAAGTGCGGCGAATGTGAAAGAAATTTTTCTTCTCAGGAATCGCTGGATCAGCATAACATGGACAAGCACGGCCCTAGAGGAACGCATTCGAAGCATGAACTAAAGCAATTCAAAAAGCAGGAAAGAGAAAAACAACTTGATATTGAAAAAAAGAAAGCGTCGAGGTCAAAATTACTGAAACGAAGCGCTTACGTAGCAGTTCCTGTACTTCTAATAGCAGCAGTATTTGCATTTATTTCTTCGCAGCCACTTGCAACTGGCAATGCAATTGGCTCTGTTACTTCTGGTTCAGAAATCCCGAATACGCCTATTCATTGGCATCCAACACTAACGATAAAATTAAACGGACAACAGCAGACTATACCTGCGAATCTGGGTGCTGTTGGAGTGCATCAGCCCATACATACCCATGACTCGACAGGCGTTTTGCACTATGAAAATGATAATCCAACGCCGGAAAATATGCCGCTTCGTTATTTTTTTGAAAAGGTGTGGAGAAAGCCATTCAACAGCACATGTATAATGAACTATTGCAATAGCGATTCCAGCACCGTAAAAATGTTCGTCAACGGCATGGAAAATTCCGAATTTGATAATTATATACCTAGGGACAGGGACGAGATTAGGATAGAATTTAACTAGCAAGATGGCAATGACAGTTATGACACATTTTGCCGAAATAAGGTGAAAACAAGCTTTATATTCTTCAAGCTATATATCCCACAGATATTCCAGCCGAAAGTAGGCGCCTGTTTTTTCGTTCTGGGCTCGACGGGAGCACTATACAAAAATTTAGGTGCTCACTACATTTGCGACCTGACATTTAGCTAAAGCCTCCTCAACACCGCACGCAAATCTGCCCACATTTTTCAATTTTCTTTATCAAATCGTCCAGCGAAATGGGTGTATATTCTATAAGCTCAACGCATACATTGATCGTCTTCTTTTTGCAGTTGACTGACGGAAAATTGACTAAGTCGTGATTATGCTTATCAC
>JACQNX010000070.1 GCA_016202875.1 Candidatus Aenigmatarchaeota archaeon
GTCCCTGCTTCAAACTTCCACGGCAGGTCATTCCATGTTGCATCTCTGAGATGAACTTCCTTAATCATGTCTCCGCCGCCAAGGAAAGGCGGCATAGCTTCCATCAGCTCACGCTTGCCATAAAGCACTCCTATGCCTGTAGGGCCAAGCATCTTGTGCCCTGAGAATACAAGAAAATCTGCGTCCAGCTCCCTGACATCCACTCCCATATGTGGCACGCTCTGCGCAGCATCTACCAAGGTTAAAGCACCTGCCGCGTGAGCGTGCTGTATTATTTCTTCGGCATTGTTTATTGTACCAAGCACATTGGACATATGCGTGAATGCAACAAGCCTTGAGCCAGGTATTTTGCTATCGATGTCTTTGTCGATCAAAAATCCATTATTATCAATGCCAATGAAATCCAGTTTCGCTTCCCTTTCCTTTGCCAGCAGCTGCCATGGCACCAAATTGGAGTGATGCTCCATTTCTGTTGCAAGAATCTTGTCGCCTTTCCTGATGTTTGTGTGGCCCCATGCATACCGCACAAGGTTGATAGCCTCTGTCGCGTTGCGCGTAAATACAATTTCCTCAGGTTGTGCGCCTATGAATCTCGCGATTTTCGCCCTTGCGCTCTCGTGCAGCTCTGTCGCTTCTTCGCTGAGTGTATGAACACCGCGATGTATGTTCGCATTATGCAACTCGTAGAACTGCTTTTCCGCCTCAATGACCTGTCTCGGCTTCTGTGTTGTTGCAGTGCTGTCTAGATAAATCAAAGGTTTCCCGTTGATTCTGCGTTGCAGGATGGGAAAGTCTTCGCGTATTTTGTCTGTGTTCATTGTTATCAGTCCAAGAGTGTCATGCCTAAAGCGAATGCCATTTTTATTTCTTCCAGGCGGTCATAAGTGCGTCCAAAACTTTTTATTTGTTGTGCCAGTTCTCTTATCGTTCTGACATCCCCATCAATAGCTCCTATATTTCGCGCTTCTGCCACTGTTACATACGCATATTTTTTTGCGCTTTCGGTATACGTCAATAATGGGAATTGCTCAAGCAGGTTTACAAACTCGCCAAAATGATCGCTCCCGATGCAATCCATAAGAAACCCATGGTATATCTCCAGCACTTCGCGATAGCGTGGGTCAAAACCCTTAGCTGTATACCTCAGTTTCTGCGGATCTGCGTGGCTCATTGTTCCTCACCCGCATCCAGTATGTTTAGGGCATCCCGAAAGTTCGTCGCTATTAATCCTCTGTTTAATTCGTCGTTTTCCTGTTCAACTGCGCGTCTTAGCATGCGTGCAAGGGCATCAAGGTTTTCAACATCTCTTTTCTTTGCCCGTGATAAATCCCAGTCTTGTTCCCTGGCTGTTGCTGTATATGTCTTGAGTGGATTTGAATTCATCCATCTTGTAAACGCCTCAAAGCCTTGATTGTTATAAATTATCTGGAAACCCAAAATCATGTTCCTGTAGGCAAGGTTTATGCCCTTTGAGTTGTATTCAGCTCTTGTCTGCTGGGCTGCATTGTTCATTCATCATCACCTTCTTGCGCAATACCAATAGCCTGTGCAAACTTCTCTCTCAGCTGGATGTTGTTCATTTTCATGATCGCGGGAACCAGAAATCCCTGCACTATCAGCTGCTCTGCTTCCTGCCTTTCAAGACCGCGGCTTTCCAAATAGAAAAGCTGCTCCTCGTCTACATAGCCTTTTGTAGAGCCATGACTAGCTTTCACGTCATTGGCCCCGATCTGCAGGCTGGGGATGCTGTTTGCCAGGGCCTCGTCGCCCACCATGAGCATATGATCCGAGAGGTAGGAATTTGTTTTCTGGGCAGGTTTTTCTATCCTGATCAGCCCCCTGTAAACAGCCGTGGATTTGTCCAGCAGCACGCCTTTGGCCAGAATGTTGTTTGTTGTGTGCGGCACATTGTGAAATGCATTTGTTGTTATGTCTGTATGTTGTTGTCCTTTTGACAGAAAAGCGGATATAGTTTCTGCGCTGGCACCTTCTCCATTAAAATAGGTAGTTGCGTCCAGCCTGTGAAATCTTGCGCCGGCTGAGAAGAGCATCCATTTCATGCCTGCATTCCTTTGCAGGGCTGCTGCCTTTGCCGAGAACGCATTTGTATTCAGCCCATAACTTTGCAGCGAATTGAACGTGATCTGCGCGTCTTCCCCCGCAAAGACCTCTGTGGCATCTGTCATGACAGCGTCCGTGTCGCCGACGAGCTCTTCAGAATAGTTCAGGCTTGCGCCTTCTTCAACTGCGATGATGTTATGAGCGTTGGCACTTTCAAAAACGGCGCTGACAGTTGCCTGCATATTCTTCGGCACATAGACGAAGATTCCGTCAGAAAAATGGGCAAGATGGAATGAGATGATCTTGTCCATTGGCTTGGCTAGCTGGCCAAAATATTTTTTCCAGAGATCAGGATATTTCTGAAGTGCTGTCGCAAGATCAGCGGCAATTATATTGTCATTGTCGCATCCTAGTGCGACAGAGGATGTATCGCTTGGGCGAAAATCTATCTTTAGCTTCCGCATGTCTGTATAGCGCCAAGCTTCATCTCTTTCCTGCGGAAACGGAAAGCTGTCAAAGTCTTTTTTTGCCTTTTCCCGAATCGCTGCGAGCCATTTTGCATTCGCTTGTAGCATTTCCATTTTTATTTCACCTTTCCAGCTCTCGTAAAAATTGTTTCACTTCTTTTTTTCTAGTTCATTCCTACACATAGTCAATAATTACATCATTACGCAGCAAACAAAAAATTCATCCAACACTGCCTTCCATTTCAAGCTCAATGAGGCGGTTGAACTCAACTGCGTATTCCAATGGCAGTTGCTTGGTAAAGCATTCGAAAAATCCTCGTACTATGAGTGCAGTTGCTTCCTGCTCTGACAGGCCTCTTGACATCAGATAAAAAAGCTGCTCCTCGTTCACACGCCCTACAGTTGCTTCATGGCCGATGCTTACTTTCTTTTCTTCTATTTCCATGTACGGCACTGTGTCCGAAACAGATTTTTCGTCCAAAAGTAGTGCATCGCAGCGGACGTTTGACTTCACTCCTGTGCATCCCTTGTCAACATGTACAAGTCCTCTGTAAGTTGTCTTGCCGCCACCTTTGCTTATGGACTTGCTTATGATTGTTGATCGTGTGTTCTTCGCCATGTGTATTGCCTTGGCGCCTGCGTCCTGATGCTGGCCGTCCCCTGCGAATGCGATGGACATCATGTCAGCCTTCGCGCCCTCGCCCAGCAGGAAAACGCTCGGATATTTCATAGTAATTTTTGACCCAATATTCGCGTCCAGCCACTCCACATAAGCGTTCTTGTGGGCGAATGCGCGCTTTGTCACCAGATTATACACATTGTTCCACCAGTTCTGCAGAGTTGTGTAGCGCACATGCGCTCCTTCGAGCGCTATGACCTCCACCACCGCGGAGTGCAGGCTGTCTGCCGAGAATTTCGGCGCAGTGCAGTTGTGGACAATTATTCCATGGCTCACATATGATTCATCATCTTCGACGCTGAAATTATAGACTTCTAAATCTTCCACGATTTCAGTCGTTATCTCTCTTATCGGCACGAAAGCGTAGTCACCAGTTATTTCTGCAAGAGAAACGAGCTTTTGTTTAAGTATTAAATTCCCGCTTAGCGTTTCAGTCACATCTCTGCCTACGATATCTGCGAATTTTTCTAAGTAGTTTCCGCCCACATATATGGCAAATGAATTACTTCTTGGCTCGTTTTTTTTCCAGACGTTTATCGACGCAAAAGTGTCTAGTCTCAGCAAAATATCTCTTGTCTGTTCTGCTAATGACTCTGAAATGGTATTTATCCTGAATGCTATCTTATATCCATCGGAGAACCTTTTGTTGGTGAAATTGCCGTCTCCGCGCCAATAGCCTTTTATGAATTCAGCTTGTTTTTCCGGCGCTTCTAGCATGAACCATTGTGGCAGTTTCTTGTTTTTTGCACCAGAGCCGAATTCTTGCTTGAACAGTCTTGCGGCAAGCGTGCTGCAAAGCACTAAAGAGATCCCGTTTTTGTATTCTGCATATTCAAGAGGCTCTTTACCAAAGAATTTTTCCAGCAGTGCTTTGACGTCTTCGATATATTCTCTCTCGTTTTTGTTGAAAGTAAATGTAAGATAATGATCGTCAATTATAGATCCCTCAGCCATGTAATATCCGACTAATCTGAAAAAGTCCTTGTCTGTTGTTATCTTGAATTCAATATTCTCATAAGGCTTATTTAATCCGCCCAGTATTACCGAGAAAAATCTGTCATCCTTCGCTATTACTGTCCTTTCTATTGGAATGGCGATATAATCATGCTTTTCTAGATTCTTGGCCTCAGTCCATTCTGGCTTCCATTCTTTGTTTTTATATTCTAATTTTTTCCTTTTCACAGAAAGGACTGGATGTCCTCCGGTAATTTTCATTTCCTGCCTGGAGTCTCCGTTATATCTTATCCTGCATAGCACTCCGTTATGTTTCCTTCTTTGCAATTCATAGACTCGTTTATAGGAACCTGTATGGGTCAGGACAATATCACCTACTTGTATGTCCTCTATCTTCTTTTTCCCTAGAAATGTGGTTATTGGAGCGCCTTTTGTAAAGCATCCCTCTATGTAATGCACCTTGCTGCCCTCGTCCGCGATTATGAGCGTCCTTTCGAACTGGCCCATGTTTGAGCTGTTTATCCTGAAGTATGCCTGCAGCGGTATGGGCACCTCGACGCCCTTGGGCACGTACACGAACGATCCGCCAGACCAAGTCGCCGAATTCAGCGCCGCGAACTTGTTGTCATTCACCGGAACCACCGTGGCAAAATATTTCTTCACGAGTTCAGGATATTTCTTCAGTGCCTCGTCTGTCGAGCAGAACACCACGCCGAGCTTCTCCAGGTCCTCTCTCACCTTGCTGTACACGACCTCGGAGTCGAACTGCGCCTCCACGCCTGCAAGGAAGTTCTTCTCCGCTTCCGGGATTCCCAGCCTGTCAAACGTGTTTTTCACGCCTTCAGGAAGGTCTTCCCAACTCTTCGCCTTCTTGTCCGTGGCGCTCACATAGTAAGTTATGTTCTCAAATATGATCTTGGAAAGGTCCGCTCCCCACGTTGGCATGGGCTTTTTCATGAATATGTCCAGCGCCTTCAGCCTGAAATCGAGCATCCACTCCGGCTCGCTCTTTATCTCTGATATTTTCCTGACCACGTCAGCAGACAGCCCTTTGCCTGTGTTGTTGACGTCTTTTGTCTCCACGGCGAACCCGAACTGCTCGTCGTAGCCCGAGCGCAGGTCCAGCAGGGATTTGTTATCGGTCATTTTAATTCCTCCGTCTCTCAAGCCATGCTTTGATTAAAGGATCTGCTGCTAAATCAGAATGCTGCTTCAAGTAATTATCAGCTGCAAGTTTCCTGCCATAAGCGAGTGCATAGAGAGGAATTTTGGATGTAATACCTAAACTATCATTTTCAAATCCTGCTACTGTCACTGCAGCTAATTTGTAGGCTGATTTTCTTCCTGCTCCTTTTTCGAGTTCTTGCAAATCAGAGTTTTGCACATGATAGCCTGCTATCAACACACCGCCTATAACAAATGAGCCGGATACTACAGCCGCTATCAGCGTATTACGTTGCGAGCGTTTCAATTTGGCAGGCTCACTAGAATAGCTTTTGGCAGAACCGCCTGATGCTGGTTTTGTTGAAACAGCAAGCCCTTTTGGTTTTGCGAATGTGATTTTAGAAGGAACCTCAGTCTTTTCTTTTGTCCAGATAGCGTCAACTCTGACACTTTCACCATCTGACTTGACAAAATAGTAATGCAATGGATCTTGTTCTCTGTGAAAATGTGTTATTTCATAACTTTCTCCCATTTTTCCAACAAGCTTGCTTCCCTGAAAATAATTTTCAAGGAGCCTGACAATCAACACATCGTCTCCCCTTGAAATGACTTCAGCTTCCACTGGAGCGTCAGGTTCGGTTCCTTCTAATTTCAGATAGATTGTTTCTTTTCCTGCCATAACTATTTCTCCGTCATTTTCTTTCACCTAAACAGCAACCTCATTTTCCTCCTGTGTCCATCCATATCCTTTCTCTTCGAGATGCTCCGCAAGTTCGTAATTTCCAGATTTTACAATTCTGCCATCGATCAATATATGTACATAGTCAGGCTTCACGTAGTTCAGCAATCTCTGGTAATGCGTTATAAGCAGCACGCCCATCGCTGTCTGCCTTGATATTGTATTGATGCCCTCTGCAACAGTCTTCAGCGCGTCTATGTCCAGCCCTGAGTCTGTCTCGTCAAGTATCGCAATCCTCGGTTGCAGCACAGCAAGCTGAAGTATCTCGCCTTTCTTCTTTTCGCCGCCTGAGAATCCTGCATTGAGATACCTAGATGAAAAGGATTTGTCCATGTTCAGCAAAGCCATTTTTTCTATCAGGAGTTGCCGGAACTCTTGTAAGGTGAGCTTGTTTCCGTTGTTCAACGTATTCAGCGACGTGCGCAGAAAATTCGCCACGCTCACGCCCTCAATCTCTGAAGGATACTGAAATGACAAGAACAGTCCAAGTTTCGCCCTCTCGTTTGGCTTGAGTGTTGTGACGTCTTTGCCGTCAAAAAGAATTTGTCCGCTGTCGATTTTGTACCTTGGATGCCCCATGACTGCGTAGCTGAGCGTGGATTTGCCCGAGCCGTTCGGGCCCATGAGTGCATGGATCTCGCCTTCTCTTACTATAAGATCGATCCCTTTCAGTATCTCTTTTCCGTCAACGCTGACATGAAGATCTTTTATTTCAAGGGTCTGCATTGATTTCACTCCTTTCATATAATCCTGATCTGAGCAAAAGACGTGCATAAAGATATTCACGGACAGTTACACCACTTTTTCCTGCAGCCTGAAGCAAAGGCAAGCCATGTTCATCTGGCCATATTACATAACTCGCCAAGCGCAAAGCCATGCTTGCTCTCTCCGGCGTTGCAAAAAGTCCGTAATAATTCGCGTTTCTTAGAGGATCTTTTTCATTCATACAGCTTCTTCTCCTACTCAATCTTCTCCTTGTATCGCATCTCGCCGTGGTCGCATCTGCCGCACACGAAGTCGTTGAATATGCCGAAGAATGTCCGCGAGAAATCGCGGCATGCATCTGTCATCACATGCTTGCCCAAGGGCGTGACATGATAGATAATCTTTCTTTCCTGCTCGTCCCTCTTTACAAGTTCCAGTTCCTCAAGCCTCTGCAAAGTCGGATATAGTGTTCCTTGAGTGATTGTCGTCTTTTTGAGATTATTCAGGTCCTTCATGAGGTCGTAGCCATGCGTGCTCTTCCTGCTCAGCAGCCACAAGACCTGCATCTGCAGCATGCCGAGCTCAATCTCAGAGGGTTTTCTTTCTTTGTGAGAAGCGGGATGATATGATGTAATTTCTCCCTTGACCGCAATATGTTTGTCAACAGACATATCTATAAGCATACACAAGCATGTATTTAAACTTTTAGCTTTTCCTAAAAGTTCAGAGTTCGCTCTAACAGTGTTTGCTCTAAAAACAGAAAGCTCGAAGCTCGCAATTTGATATCCCGCACATGCATTTAAAAATTTATCTGAAATTCTAGACATCATGAACGATTTGGCCAAAATTCGCAACAGGTTATTAAAGGAAGGATTTCCAGACTTGCTAGACGAAGATATCTCTGTCAAATATGCCCGCTGTAAACCTTACTTTGACTATGACGGCTCGTCAAAGAAAGGCTATCGCATAAGAGCATGCCTTGAAATGAGAAGAGCTCCTCTGCAAGCCGTAGAAGGTGGGTTGGCTCATGAGTTATGTCATATAGCCACTGAGAAGTTTTTAGGGAAAAAACAGAGGAAACAGGATGTTAAACTCAACAAAAAATCCAAAAGGTATAGGACACTTGATGAAAGAGACACAGACCTGAGGGTAATTCTGCGTGGCTATGGCAGGCAGCTCCTAGCCCTTTTGCAGTATGCTGAAAGGAAAGGCGACACGTACCATAAGGATGATGGTCTGTCTGCACGAGAAGTTGAGAAACTTCTGTATGGAATTCCACGGTCATAAATAAATAATAGAACATCTGCCTACTATGCGCGCAGAGAAGAAGAAAAGCTAACTAATGTCTTTGATATATCTAGCAGGATGTCAGGGCAAATTTTTCTTCCCCGCGCTTTTTCTTCCGCCTCTTTTCTTGCCTGACTGTAAAGAGCATACGTTCCCGGAGAAGGCGGAAGTCTGTATCCATATACATGACAAAGATGTTGTGCTCTTCTTCTTCCCTGACGAGACCAAGCTGTTTTTCTCTATTGATCAAGCAAAAGATATAGTCTGTGAGCTCTTTGAAGCCAGTAAGCCTGTCTTTTGGCGTCAAATAATTTGACAGGGCGCTGGGTAATGCCTGATGTTTCTCCCTAGAATACCAGCTTGTTTCTTTGCCTCTGACAGATTTGTAGACCTGCATGGTCTGGCCGTCAGAGCTCGCCTGGTAAGTATAACCTTCATCAGGGTCCCATGCCCTGAAAAATTTCCACTTCGCGCTTCCTGCCTGAGCTGATCCTATCTCTATCCAGTTTGCCATACCATCACCAAGAACCAGTTCCAAAAAGAAAAATGTCATCACTGTGTGCTAATCGTAATTGAGAAAACTTCTTAAGGCAAATGGGTTTAAAAGCGCCTGGAATGACGGCAAATGCGACCTCGTGAGCGTAGCGAACAGAGTTGAGAATTCGGCGCTTATAATTTTTCAATAAATCCATCAGGTTTAATGATAAAAGTGGAACCAGATGCGTCAGTTTCTAATGCTCTATCAACTATTGCTTTTGCTACAACTTTTGGATCTGCTAATCCTTCAGGAGTGAAGCTCAATATTGTGGATGCTTCTCCGGCATTTTGAAATGATTTTCTTACTTCCCAATATCCTGGAGTATCCATGGTTGGAACACAATAATGATTGATTTGGATTCTTTGATTTCTTTGAGCAAAATCTTCTGTTAATGCCCGTAAAGCATGTTTAGATACAGTGTATGGAACGAGTTCATCACACCCATTTTTGTATGACCATTGACTGCCGATTGTTAATGCTCTTGGATGATTGGAAACATGAAGTAAATTAGATAGTTCTTGAAGTGCTAGTGCAACATATGTAACATTTTTTGAAAGTGTTTGGCTCCAATCATCAATGGTCAAATCTTTAGAAAATTTTGCTCTTGTAAAACCGGCAACGCATGCCAAAAAGTCTAAGGTGTCATACTCAGATTTTATTCTTTGAAGAGTTTCATGCCAAGAATTCAAATCTCCTACGTCACAAGAATAGTGGGGGCGGTTTTCGTATCCAGAAGCGGAACGGCTGACAGTAATTAAATCGTATCCCCTATCCAAAAGTTGGTCTGATAGTTCTTTCCCAAAGCCTCTGGTTCCACCAATAACTAATGATTTCATATTAACTAAATAGTAGTAAACTTATTCATAAAGGTTTCGGGTATCTATTCAGCCTAGAGAAGTGAATTCTAGGCTACCAAAAACGATAAACGATAGAAAGGGCTATTTCTGAAGATGGATCTAGAATCGATGAGCAAGAGGGAACTTATTGCATTGA
>JACQNX010000072.1 GCA_016202875.1 Candidatus Aenigmatarchaeota archaeon
CTGCCACAGACAGTTGCTGTCACTTTGCTTCCCAGATCTATGGCGAGAATGTTAGAGTATGATTCCTTCATTTCGATTTCCCTTGCAACTGTTATGTAAATCCACCAGTTCCACTTGCCCTTGTGGTTTTTCTTCCTGAATACTTTTGATTCTCCGAACTCGAATTCTTCAGGAAAATTCTGGTGAGGCTTTATCGCGACCCACAGGCCGCCTCTGCGCCCTCTGACAAGAATCCTGCACCAGTACTTGGCGAGCTTGTTATTTTTCTCTTCAATTTTTATCAGGTCTTTCCGGACAGAAATCGGGTAGTCTTTGTTTGTGTCAATTCGCTTGTAAAATCTGAGCGCCTGCTGCTTGTTTGCCGAGTGCAGCTGCAGATTTTTGTACTGAGGCAGAATGTCAAGCCCTTCTTTTTCCAGCTGCAGGAGTGTCTGAATATTGCTGAACTCGCTGCGCAGCTGCGCTTCTTTTATATTCGTCAACCCGACAACTTTGCATTTTATGATTTTCTGGACTTTCTGCATTCTGACACATTGTAAAGTGGTATATAAAGGGCTTTGCCTAGGGCGGAAAATGTGAAAAGTGTCGGGAAAACTGGGCGGCAATTCATTCGCTGCTTGAAAGCAGCGGTTTTCTTGCCGCGGTTGATAACATTCGTCATGCACCGAGGCAAACAACCAAACTAGGCTGCGAGCCCTTATTTTTTCCTGTGCTTCTCCACAATCTCCCTGATCCTTTCGAGCTCTTCCGGCGGCGGTTTCATTACGTGTTCTCCAAATTTCCAGTACTTGCCGTCGCTGTATGCTATGGGCTGCTTGTCTGTTGCCGAAGCTGTGAGCACTTCCCCGATAAAGGCATGGTGATCTCCTAGCTTTATTGCCTGGAAAAGTTTGCACTCTGCATTCAACGCAGCGCCTTTTACCATCAGGACATTTATTTTCTTAGCTTTGTAGAACTCTACTCCCAGCTCTTTCAGGACTGCTATTTTGTCGATTTCTTTTCCCGTGCTTCCTCCGGATATGCTCGCAATGATGTTCTGGTCAAAAGCAGCAAGATTAACGCCAAAAACCGCGCTCTTTTTGATATTAGCTTCCGTGGCTTTGTCAAATCCCACATTAACCATTACAAGTCCGGGAGAATAGGACACATGATGCGTCCATTCAGCAGACATGACATTATGGCCGTAAGGCCCGTTGCTGGTTATCAAGCCTACATTGGTCACAAATTTTCCGCTTTCTGCACTTCCCCATGGCATGTCCATGTTATCTCTCTCTCCCTTTATCTATAGGACATCCTATATATGTGGGCGCTGGTATTTAAATATATCGGACGCCCTATATACAGCAGGTTTTAATGGAAAAGAAACTCGGCTGCGACATGCGCGGCATGCTGTCGTTCCACATGCTCTTCCTGCTCTCGAAGAAGCCAATGCACGGAGAGGAGCTTGCGCAGGAGATAGAGAAGCGCAGGGGTGAGAAGCCCAAGGCAGGGACCATCTATCCCGCGCTCAAGGACCTGAAGAACAAGGGCCTCATCAAAGGCGAGAAGAAGGGCAAGATAATTGTGTATTCGCTGACGCCTGAGGGGAAGAAAACCATCAAATATGCAAGAGACTATTTCTGCCGCTCATTCCATGAGGTCTTCGAGGCCTACAGGAAAGGGAAGTAAAGCTATTCGCTTCTACGTGTTGAGATCGGTCTATATCCCGAATCGTATCCAGTAACATAAACAGGTGTTCCGTTGGCACTATACGCCTTTGATGGAAATTCTGGCAAATTCTCATTTATTGTTATGTCGTTTCTGTAAGCCTCGAAAAATGCACTTGCAATTTCCTCTTTTAAAGCCGCTTTCTCATCATCGGTCCTTGTGGCAATTATCTTTTTCTTGAAGTGCCTTCCCAAATTGCTTCTAAAAAAGTTATACAATGATCTGATTGCAGATACTTTATTGAAAATGTCGTCAGTAAATCCATCTCCGCATCCGCTGTCAGGCAGTTTTTGGTATCTTATTTTATCAAATATAGCTTGTACATACATTTGATCTATCTTATTGGCTTTCACGTCTGCAAAAAACGCTCTTTCTTTTTCATGTGCCCTTAGTTCCCAAAAAAGGTTATGATCACTCAAAATAGAATCATCGGCATCCAAAATCCCTGCTCTTCTGGCGCTGCTGTCATATTCTCTTGTAAATTTTGCGTCTTTTAACAGCCTCAAAATCATCTGTATTGGTGAAGCATCGCTGTAAGTCATAGAAAGCGTTGCATAGCGTCTGAAATTTTTATCTCCTAGCATCTTCCTATAAAACATCGCTGGGTCATTCCACATCTCGGAATTGAGTTCAGCAAGCGTTCTATAATCGCGTTCAAATCGGGTTAATAATGTATTAACACGTCTGTCCAGCCTTCTTCTTACAGCAACATTAGACAGAACATGTGCATATCGCTCTTTTATGCCAACTCTGGACGCACTTTCAAAAACTGCGCGTATTCGTTCTTCTTTAGTTTTTTTTGGCATAACTAACAGAAGAGATAAGTTTTCTTAAAGTCGATCAGAAAAAGCCCCAGCCACCAGCAGCGGGAAAACTATGGTAGCATCTCCCTGCACCTTGACTGCTTCCGCTTTCGCGCCAGACTTTCCCCAGCTTTTCGCTTCTTCCGGCAGCGCTCCCGAGTCAGAGCCGTCCCCTTCCATGGCTGTATTGATGTAAATCGTATACTTTGTCCCTTCGCGCATCATATTGGCATTCATGATATGATGCTTCGGCAGGGAGCCGCCTAGGATGATGGCGCCTGTCTCTTTTGCATCAAGAACCATGTCTGTCAGCTTCACTATGTCATCGCTGACATCTATCTTGAATGCTGGATCTTCTGTCTTGAAGAAGAATATCATATCCCCCATCGATCCGTCGGTTATGCCCGGGCAGAAGACAGGTATGTCATTTTTTGCAGCCCAATAAAGTACAGAAGTTTCGTCGCTGAGAGCACCAAGCCTGCGACAAATTTCGCTTGGCGTTGCTATCTTTCCTGTCTGTTTTTGCTCTTGATAAAGCTGCTTCAGCAGAGGGGTGAATATTTTTTCAAATTCTATGTAACGGTCATTCGGGACTAGGATATTGCCGATTCTGTTTATGCCCCTTCTTCTGAGCTCAGCACCATCCAGCCGAAAATCTCCCAGCAGGAAAGGCTTGAGTGTCTTGATGATGTCCTCCTCCACACCACCGGCTGTGGTAACTAAAGCATGAACCATCCTGTTTTTTACTAGGTGCAGTATAGACTCGCGAACTCCGGAAGAGATCATGTTTGAAGTGTAGCCTAGAAATATTGTGACTTTTTCCTCGCGCATCTTCTTCGCTATCTCTATCGCCTTCCATAGATGCGAAGCCTGAAAACCAGTAGACGCATAGCTCTTGAGAAATGCTTTCATGTCCAGCCCCTTCGAAAAGTCATAGCCCTTAATATGTATGCCCTCTGGCTCCTCAGACTCCTTGAAAATGCTGTCTTTTGCTTTGTCTAAACCGACCATACTTCTCTGCTTGTGAGAAAGCTTAAGAATGTTATTTTCATTCTTGCGAAGAGGCTGTTTTGGCTGCAGTTGAAAAGAAACTGGTCAGGAATATCGACCAGGAAGACCGGTGAATACCGAGTTGTCAGCACCTGCCTTCTGCAAAAAAGCCTGCGATGCAAAACAGATAAACTTAAATATAATAACCTTGCAAAATTAAACCAGCAGTAAAATTAAGGAGACTAACAGAAAAAACGATGAGCAGCAGGGCACACAAATTAAAAGGTTTAGACGCATTCTTGGGGTATGCAAGTGAGGAAAAAACTATTTTCCCAGAAGACCCTCTCTTTGATTTGTATCTAGCTGCAGTGATTGGTGCGATAAGCAAGCCTATCTTGGGTGGGAAAGAAGTTACCGGAAAGGAACCGCAGACAGAGCATGTTCTGGTAAAGTCTATTGCGCTCTACCCACGTCTCCAGCGCGGTCCCAAAACTAAGAAAATGTACGATATGTCTGCAATTATCAGCATTGGCGAGCCCGGCAAAATGAAAACATATGAATACCTTTGTCGCATATCTGGAAAACAGCAGATATCGGTAACTGCAAAGTACGTAGAAAGGGTAAGGAAAAACGGAAACAACTATCATGAAGTGCACGTCTGAAAAACTCTTTTTAAGTCCTCCCCACAAAATACAACTATGTTCTCGGAATTCCGCAAAGAGTGCAAGAAGCTTGTGCCTGCTTATGCATCTTATCTAGAACTGCCACCCAGTGGTATTGCAGATTTGGCCCTGCCATGCTTTGCACTGGCAAAGGAGCAGAAGCGTGCGCCGCAGGATATTGCCAAGGAAATTGCAGCCAAGATTAAAATTCCCAGGGACTCTCTTGTCCAGAAAGTTGAGGCCAATGGCCCTTATGTCAATTTCTTTATCAATTATGCTGTGTTCATGCCAGTTGTTTTGAAAGCTGCGGTAAAACCTAGCTATGGCTATGGCAAGAAAAAGAAAGAGAAAGTTATGATTGAATCGCCTGGGCCAAATACAAATAAGCCGCTCCATCTCGGCCATATCAGAAACATGGCTATTGGAATGTCGTTGTCAAATATGCTGAAATTTGCAGGTTACAAGACAATAAATGTTGATATCATCAATGACCGCGGAATCCATATCTGCAAATCCATGCTTGCATATCAAAAGTTTGGCAAAGGAAAGAGCCCTGACAAAAAACCGGACCATTTTGTTGGCGATTTTTATGTCCTCTTCGCCAGAGAGCTGGAAGGCAAACCTGGAGTGGAAGAAGAACTCAGGCAGGCGTTAGTTGACTGGGAAAACAATGACACAAAAACACGGGCACTATGGAAAAAGATGAACTCCTGGGCAGTAAAAGGTATGAAGGAAACATACGACCGTTTCGGCATGCATATAGACAAAGCGTACTACGAGAGTGAGCATTACCTCGATGGCAAGAAAATCGCCCTCGCAGGAGTGAAAACGGGTGTATTCAAAAAAGATGCTGATGGCAATGTAATAGCGGATCTTGAAAACCATGGTCTCGGCAAGCGCGTGATTTTGAGGCCTGATGGAACAGCTGTTTATCTTACACAGGACATTGCGCTAGCCATAAAGAGGTACAAAGATTTCCGCATGAACAATATGATTTATGTTGTAGGAGCTGAGCAGATAGATCACTTCCGGGCGCTGTTCAAGATCTTTGACATCCTTGGACATCCATTTGCAAAGAACTGTTACCATCTCGCCTATGGAATGGTGAACCTGCCTGAAGGGAAGATGAAGAGCAGGGAGGGGACAGTTGTAGATGCAGACGACCTGATGAATGAAATGCATAAGCTTGCAGCAGACGAAATAAAGCAGCGCGATCCTAAAATTTCAAAGAAAGAGCTGGAAAAACGTGCAGAGAAAATCGGCCTTGCTGCCATAAAATATTACATCCTCAAGTTCGATGCGCTGAAGGTCATTACCTACGATCCCAAAGTCTCTATTGAGTTTGAAGGCGATACAGGGCCTTATCTTCTCTATACGTATGCCCGCTGCAAATCCATAATGAGAAAGGCAAAAATAAAGCCAAAAGCAGGATCTCTTGGAAAAGAGGAAGAGGGCCTTATCAAAAAGATCTCCATGTTTTCCGAGGTCGTCAATCAGGCAGCCAGGGACTACAAACCGCATGTCGTGGCCAATTATGCATTCGAGCTCGCGGCGATCTTCAACGAGTACTATCATGCTGTGAAAGTTGTCGGGTCTGATAAGGAGAGCGGTCGCCTCGCTTTGGTGGGCGCCATTGCCAATGTCCTGAAAACATGCCTCGACCTTATGGGCATAGAGGCCTTGGAGAAGATGTGATCTCATTTCTTTTTTGCAACGGCAACAAGCTCTTTTTCTCTGGTAGCTATGGAAAATTCATCTACAATTACACAGTCGGAAAGATTTTCATGCAAGATTTTTCTTTTGTCATAGTAATTACTATCATTGAAAAATATCGTTAGTATCAGCATCCCTTCTGGCTTGACAACTTCGATAAAATTTCTGTCCTGAAAGAGGTGAATGGCATCAAAAATAAATGCGGCATCAAAGCTGTTCTCTCTGAACGGCAGTTGCTCTGCTTTCCCAAGAACAAAATGCGCTTTTCCCCTGTTTTGTTTTATCATCTTTCTGTCTGGTTCCAGAGCAGTGATATTTTTTGTGTCAATACCTTTCTCTTGTAGAAACTCTTCCAGATAACCAGAACCTGCGCCTATGTCAATAACCAATTTGCTTTCTAGTGTGTTAATGAATTCGCTTCCCAATCTGGCAAATATCTTTTCAAATTTTTCTTTCTGGACAGAGCGCCATGAGCCGTAAACATGCGAAAACATGAATTCAATTGTGACAGAAAAACTATAAATGTAGCCCTTAAGCTGTCAGTATAGTTTTGTATTCTAATTGCAATTTAATAGTAATGGGAAGTGCAGATGAGTGAAGTTTAAAACGATTACGAGGTTCATTTTATATCATGGCACCTGAAGAAGTGGCAATTCTGTTAAACGGCGAAGAGTTACCGACAAATGAAAAGGTGCGCTACCTTACTGTGGAAATTCTTTCACAGGAGGAGCGCGAGCGCATAAAAGAACTGCAGGAAAAGGTTGAAAAGCTGCTGGAATCAGGAGCTCTCCAGCCGGAAGTTGCATCGCGGCTTGACCTTGTTTTTGCCTCGCTGGAAAAAATAGCAGAGCGTGTGGATGAAATGAAAAGGCCCTATGACCTTGATCTGGTAATAGAGGATGTAAAGCACAAACTATCCGAAATGACAAAAGAACTGGATATAGTTTCAAGCTATGTTTCAAAAAAACTGGACTCTTCATTACAGAGGTTTGATGCAAAAACCGATGCAGTCACAGACGCAGTCTCTTCTATTGCTTATGTTAAAAATGACATGCAGGCTGCATTTTCTGGCATGGAATCCTATGGGAAAATAATGGAAAACCGCCTTACCGCCCTCACTGACAATCTCAGGAATTTTCTGACAGGTTTTGAGAGAAAGATTGACGATCTTGGCAGAGTTTCCGGATCACTGGAAGTTATGAAAGAAGAAGTCGGGATGAGCATAGGCGATGCAGCAAACAAGCTGGAGTCACAAATTGATGCATTTTCATCAGGTGTCTCTGATCTTTCATCTCTAAAAAAAGACTTTATTGCCCTCCAAGACAGCACAAAGGAGACAAACATCAAGCTCGCAATTCTCATTGATTCAGTTGAGCAGAAGGTCTTTGAGCTCACAGAACTGTTCAGCAACATTGAAAACATAGAAAAGGGCATTGCAGCGCAGACAAACTCCCTGAAAAATATAGCCAGTTTCATGAAAGAGTTCATAGAACGCGCAGAAGAGCGGTCCATAAAGCTGGATAATATGCTTGTTGATTTTGATGCATTCCGTGACAGGCTTAATGAAGAAGTCAAAAAGATTCTTGATCTAGTGGATGAAAGAACAGCGGGTATAGGTATTGCTGCCATGGAGCTCTCATCCCTGCGCTCGCAGCTGGACGCGAAATTTGAGGACCTTGATGCGATAAAAGACGAGATGTCCGAGGCTGTCTACAGCATAAACAAAAATGCGCCGCTAATGGAAAAAGCAGCAGCTGATATTCTTGACATTCATTCTCTTGTTTCTACAAGCGCTGAGAGGCTGGAAAGGTCTGCAGATGATCTCAGAAGCATGGCCCAGCAGTCTGAAGATTTCATTGCCACCCAAAAGTCTATTTCCAGCGAGTTGAAAACAGCTACCGATACAGCAGAACGAACGATGAAGGCGATGCAATCCGTGGAAAGCCAGCTGGACGGGACAGCGCGTGCCGTAGACAGGAAAACAGACGACATACTGAACGTGCTTTTGAGGAAAGTTAATGACCTGGAAAATATCAACACTGCTATTGAAAAGAATTCCGGAGGAATCCTTTCAGCAGCGAATAAGCTGGAAAATATTGTTGACAAGCTCGATGCACTGCCGCAGGTTAAGTCTATAAAACGCGGAAGAAAGCGCAAAAGAAAGAGTGTCACAGCTGTAGCAAAATCCAGAACCGCAGCTACGCTGAAAAAGCTACCGATGAAAAGGGCAAAGAGAAGGCGACGCAGAAAAACCAGAAGAGCGAAGAAGGCTGTTGCACTTGTAAAAAAGAGGCCTGCCAAAGCTCTCAAAAGACTTGAAGACGAGGCGCTGGACCTCCTCATATTTAACTCCCTGAAAAATGTCCGAATGACCATCGATTCTTTAGCAGAGGCCACGAACGTCAATGAGACGCGCCTGCGGAAGAGGCTGAAGACCCTCATCGCCGAGGACAAAATAAAGAAAGAGCGCCAGGGCCGCTATGTTTTCTATTCGTCTAATGTTGAGGTTGTGTAGGTCAACTACCATCTAACAAGTTAAGTGGCTTGTAACTATGCTCTGTTGCAATTGTGCTTTCGCGCCAGCAACATCATCACACGAAACGTCTGGGCTGTTGACAGAAGCCCTACCAAGCAAGGCATTGCCGAGCATGGCGATGTTCCTTGACGCATTGAGGTCTGCATCAAGATTCAATCCGCATTTGGAGCAGGAGAAAAAATTTCCATGTCTGAAAGACTTTTGAGTTGTGGCGCAGACAGAACAGGTCTGGCTTGTGTAGGCAGGATTCACGAAAGTAATTTGTTTTCCGATTTCTTTAGCTTTATACTCAACAAAAGTCTGGAGTTTCCTGAAAGACCAGCTTCCGAGCTTCTTGTTGAATTTCCTGCCGAATTTTCTATTCTTCCTGACAGAGAGCTTTTCAAAGACAAATGTGTTGTATCTGCTGTTTACAATTGCCTTACTTATCTGGTGGTTGACATCAGCAACGAAACGGTTTTCTCTTCCGCTTATTTTCCTAAGCAATCTTTTAGCTGAACGAGTGCCTCTTTGCTGGAGTTTCTCTCGCAGATAGAAAAACTCTCCTTTTCTCCCTTTCAAATGTTTGGAAGCGTAAAAAGTATTGTCGGAACAAACGGCAATTTTGTTAATGCCACAGTCAATACCGAGTGTCCTGACTTTTTTATATTTGAATTGTTTATCTTCAAGTTCAACAACAAGCTTAACCAAAAAAAATCCATTTCTTTGAACAAGAACCATGCCTTTAACAATTCCTTTGGTGTATTTCTTGAAATGGTTTGGAACATCAACACGAAACTTTTTTCTGCCTTCTATTGTGCTGACGCTGATAATGCCATCTTTGAGCTTGGGCGTGTAGGTTCTTGCATTGTATCTGATGGAACCATTAAGTCTTTTGACAGGCTTCCTTTTTTCAAATCCACTTCTCTTGAGAATATCACTTGCTTGGTCTCTTGCACATTGGACGAGAGAACTTTGAAGAGAAGGATAAGCTTTGCGAAGAAGCCTATAAGAATTTTCATGCAATTCGTTTTTGTTAAAGGTCTTCATTTCCCAGCCGATATCAATACAATCCTGAACAGCCCTGTTATAGATTTGCATAGTTTTCTTGAGACTTTCTTCGCAAGGAATTTTGAGGCTGATAGTTCTTTGCATATTACTTCATTAGAAGTCAGATTATTTAAACCTATTGGTATATATAATAGTATGCAAAAATTGAGTTCAGCAACATACGAAATCAATTATCATATTGTGTGGTGCACAAAATACAGAAAGCCATACCTAAAAAACATTGAGAAAGGCGTGAAAGATATTCTTGAAACGATTTGCCAGACAAAAGGCTGGATAATCAAGGAGCTTCGTGTCATGCCAGAGCATATACATTTGTTTATTTCGACCCCTCCTTACGAATCACCTACAGGAATAGTCAAAGTCCTCAAAGGCACGTCAGCGATACGGATATTCAAACAATACCCAGAAGCGAGAAAACAGTTTAGAAAAGGTCATATTTGGAGTCCGAGCTACTACGTTGGCACGGCAGGTCATGTATCTGCGGAAATTATCGAGAGGTACATTCAGGGACAAAGCCTCAATTCCTCCTCCCAACGAGTTAGGAGGTCTCCTTGAGGCAATATTTATGAATATTCCAGAAAACAGCGAGTTATCTGCGACGCGAAAAATTCAGGGCTATTCGTTTGATGATATAGTATCGGCTTTAGAAAAGAATGATATATCGTATTCTATAGAATCAGAACCAAGAATCGCCAGAGGATTTTTCAAAGCCTCTGATATCAGATTTGACTCATTGCATGATATTCGGCAATTGCGAAGATTGGCAAAGCCTCGATTCTCTCACATTCATGCAGATTACTATTATGCGTATTATGAATTACCTTCAACGTTAGGGTGGCTTCAAGTTCCTGGTAGAGTCGTTTTAACTTTCCACGACGGTAAACTAGTTGAACAAGTAAGAGTTTACTATAGATGATCAAAGCCTCTTCATCAGACTGACTGTTTCTTCTCGCAGGACCTTTCCTGTGCCAGCATCAATGTCAAAGCTCGTTGCTGTGATATCAGCAGCTACAACGGTTATTGTCCACACTACACGCTCTGTTGTGTGCAAAGAGATGAGGATGTTAATAATCTTCTTGTCGAAGTTTTTCAGTGCAGTGTCTATGGCTTCTGTGACTTTGACTTTCATCCCACTTGTTACGAGCTCTTTCATCTCCTTTTGGGCAGGCATTTCCTCGCCCAGCGTGACAAATTTCTCGTTCACAAAACAGTCCCGCGTCTTTTTCGTTTCAGGGTTATAAAAGAGCAGTGTCCAGTCTGAAATGTCTTTCCCTTCTTCAGTAATAGAAAAAATAGAAGCAAGAAAATAACCATCCAGTCCCATGACTTTGATGTCATTCATGGCCTTCTGGACCGCGTCTTTCAGTTGCATCAGGCTACACTTCTTTCAGCGTTTTTGCAACAAAATCTATGACGTTCTGGTCCAGCGGGACGGTAAAAGACTTCCTGTATTTCTTGTCGCCGCTCTGCGCATAAAAGCCGCGGCTTATAGAAATAAATTCGTTCTCTCCGTTCTCTACGATCGCTTTCTTCCTAGCAACCTCGATAAACTGGCTGTTGCCGAATTTTACCTCTTCTGCCTTTATTGTTTCAAATTGTACCATGTTTTAACCTCCTAGTCGTATAGGCTTAATGTTAATATGATCGGTAACTTTTTAAGCGGATTTTTACTCTTTGTCAGGCATAGGAAAATCAGTGGCTTTCTTTATGAGTTGTGTAGCTAATGCTAAATCTGAATACATTGTCTGATCGCGGTCACACATGTGGAAAAAATTCGCTATGCCGATAATTACCTCTTCAGGTACTCGTTCTTCCTTGGCAACTTGAATTGTACTGTTACACGACTGACAGACTTCTTGAAGAACATGTCTCATATCTGCAATTCCATCTGAAGCAGCCTGAGCATTTCCTTTTTCCAGATATCCATGTATTTCTGGCATTATACTATCTCTGAGGGTTTCGTAGGCGTTGACTTTGTTCCTAAAAGCTGCTGAAACATCTAGAAATCTCTGTGTAAAATCACTTTCGTACGCAGTTTGCGTCTCTTTATTTCTTCTCCAAAAATAATTCATGTTTAAACATTTTGCAAAACTCTTTTAAGCTTTCTCTGCATGGATAACCTCAGCAAAACTTCATCAAGTTCTGCTGCTTGAGAAGAACGCTCTGCTTCCTGTATCTCCAGAA
>JACQNX010000073.1 GCA_016202875.1 Candidatus Aenigmatarchaeota archaeon
TCTATCCAGCCCTTGAACCGCACTTCGACCCAGCCTGTCTTGTCCTGGCTGTTCTGTTCTCCTTGCATGATGAGGCGGATATTTGTTCGTGTCCACTTGTCCTCTGCCCTCTTCCCCATCCATTTGCCATAAAAGTTTGGTATCTTTCCAGAGGTGTCCCACCTTATGTCTGTTTCAAGGATGTCCTTTGTCTGTACCTTCATAATATCCCTGAGGAGGTCGCGGGCCATGGCCACAGCTGCAAAAGGGTTCTTGCCTTCAAACTTCAGAATAAGCGTATCCATAGGCGCAAGTATATCGTCTATTATTATAATTTCTCCCATGATTATCATATTGGATAAAGTATGTTATTAAGATTTTTCTGGCGGTTTTATAATCTGCCAAGCGGCAGGGACTATAATTCCAGTCACAATTAAGATGCAGCAGCTTCCCTCAGCGTCTCGCCGAAATGCTTCAGCGCAGACTCAAAGCTTGTTATGATCTCCTTGCCGAAGTTCAGGTATTCCATTCTCTTGTGATGGTAAAAGAACTTGTGCCAAAAGCGCCTCGCCATTTCGTAAAATATGCTCTGCTCGAAAATTGTGTCCTGCGGATATTCTGTGATGAGGCGCGGCTTGATCTTTATAGTAGCCTTGCCTTCTCCATTGACAGTGAAGCCTTTGAGGCTGAGTTCGATGGTGATGTACGAATACACATCAAGAACCTTTGTCACTTCCCATTCGACTTCAAAGCGCTCAGCTTCTTTGGCTTTTTCCCAGGAATAGTTTTTCTCCTGCACATAAGCATCGGGGACATTGAAGATCGTGCGGATGAGTTCGTTTATTTTTTTGTAAAACTTTTCCGGAGACGGCCCCTTAAAGTCTATCTTGATGTCCTTCACAGGTTCAAATATGTAATCCCATATAAGCAGCTTTGCCCTTGCCCATACCATCTTTTACACCTTTGCTATAAGAATTGTCGGGTAAGTATAAATTGGTTTTTATGGCTGTGTTTTTTGATTGATCTTTATTTGTCATAATGACAGAGCACAAAAAACGATAATGCGACAACTGGAAACAATAAATATCAGACTGCTCATTAGTAACTTATGGTTCTCGATATCATAGGCGCAGCAGTAATGATCGCGTTCGGCTTGCTGGCTATCTATTTTTCTGCTGAGGAAGGCTTGAGCGATGCAAAGATGCTCATTGTCTTGTTCATAGGGACGATCCTGATAATAGGAGGCGGCTGGATAATAGTCACAAGAATAACACTGGCCGAACTTCTGGCAAAGATAGCAGGCATAATATTCGTGCTTTTCGGATTTTTCCTGATATGGGGATTTTCCGATATCACCCAGTATCAGCCAGGAGGAATGGGAAAAGCAGGCGTATTTTTCGGTGCAATATTTTTCATAGTCGGGTTTTATCTTTTGCTTTTCTTTCCTTAGTCGTATGACACAATAGTTATGTGCAATATTACCCGGGCGATTTGCTGAATTGTGTTTCTACTCTTATTTTGAACTCTTGACCACTTCTTTCTTGCTCTGGCAAACATTCATTATACCCATGAAATCTATAATTTCCATTTCTACCAGAACCAAAGAATTTTGCTCCCATAAAAGGTCTATGGTCAAGATGACCTTCTTTTAAGAAAACGAGAACTTCGTTTAAGCCGATACGTTAGAAGTACTGTGTGCGTCATCTGGTTACAATAGTCCTTAAGCTGACAGTGTCTGCTAAACACAGAAAAACATTAATATATTCCGCTGCGGAAAAAGAGAGCATGGGAGCATTTATCCTTGGTGATTTCAGCAGGAAACCTCTGACAGGAGAAGTCAAAAGCAAGAAGGTACTGGATCTGATCAAGTCTATAGGCCACGTGATTGTGGGTGCTCCATTTGAGGCGCGAACTGCTATAGATTTCACAGGGCCGCCTGGATCTGTTTCTGGTGTTTACTATTCGCTCATGTTCCAGCTGGGCAAATGGGAGTTTCAGGTGCAGAAGGCCAATGAATCCATAGAGGTCTCGCCTGTGCATGCGCAATACTATCAACTGACGCACAAGCAGAAAGAAGAGCTTGAAACGAGAATCAAGAGCGGACTGCAGTCTGTCTCGCAGTCTGTGGCTGATCTGGAGTTGGTGCTGCATGACAAGAGAAAGTACGAGGAATTCCTGCGCTACATGGGTTACAGAGCACCCAAGGAAACGCCTAATGAACATAAACCCAAGGACGAGAGCAAAAACCACAACCATATAAAAGAGGATGAAAATGAGCTCTGCTTACAAGTGGATGAAGATGAGAAGACCAAGAAAGAGCGGGAGAAGCGCGTGGACAACCA
>JACQNX010000075.1 GCA_016202875.1 Candidatus Aenigmatarchaeota archaeon
CCCGAAGCCCACGAATAGCCTGCAAAGAACCTAACCCGTAAGCAAGCACAGCTACGAGCCCTGTTATTTTTTATCGACAACTCTGACCTTCTTAATTATCAGCGATCCAGATTTTGTTTTCGGGTCCCAGACTTTTTCGGCTTCGGTGATTTCTATTTTTTTGCTATAAAGCGGGCAATATGTAACAACCGAGTCGTACTCTCCGCCTTCTCCAGTGACATGGATCCCAAATTTTTTGTTTAATTCAACTAATTCATCAATACATTTAGAATCTATTTTGCGCCCAAGCCATGATTCGTCTAATGGCGGCGCAGCAACTGCCACTATGACGATCTCAAAGCCCGCAACCAGCATTTCCCTCAAAACTTCCTCTGGATTGCGCCCCCAGAATGGCGCTATGCTCTGCAAGCCCAGTTCTGCGCATATTTTATCTGCCCGCTGCTTCTGGTAGTTGCTTGCTATTGCCCCAGTAGTAATGCCATCAATGTTGTCTTTGACTTGTGCTATAAGGTCCTTGAGATCTGTTAGTTCTTCTTCTTTTATGCCCTTTGTCCTCCCAAGAATAAGCGGAATTCCTGTCACCTCAGAAATAGCGGTAAGCAAATGAATATTGTGGGTGTGAAACATGTAGCTCTCCTTGTTTTCAGAAACCATTCCAAGCAGGTATTCTATGCTATGCCCAGCTCTCCTTGAAAGATAGGCAGAATACATGGAATCCTTGCCGCCGCTTACTAGTGATGCGAGTTTCATGACAGTTTTTTGATAGAAATGTTTTTAGCTTTATAATAGAACTAAGCTATGGCTAACCATTGTTTTTTCAGACATCTCTTCTGCTACACAGGAAACGTTAATGAAAACAGCGCTAGTGTGAGAATAAGCGCGATCATCATGCCAGTGGCATAGTACATGCAGACCTCTTTCAGTTCTTTTACCCTCTTGTTTTTTGACCTCAGGAGCTGCAGCTCGTAGTAGATAAATACACTCAAGAGGATGTTGCTCAATGTGACTATCAGTGTTATAACAAACCATACGAAGTTTGTCATCGTATTCGCCTCTTTACCCGCCAATTATTGTTACCACTACTGTCCTTGTCCTTTCCTTTACATCAAACTCCCACAGCATGATGTTCTGCCATGTTCCCAGCAGCAGCTTCCCGTCAGCTATGGGAATATTAAGGTTATTTTTGAATATCGCAGCCCTGATATGGCTGTGCGCATTTTCAGGATGCTGGTACAGGCGCTCTGCAGGTGCAAGCTGGTTCAGCAGCTTTTCAATGTCTGCCATGAGCATCCTGTCATCCTCATTGATCATGAGCCCAGCTGTCGTGCTCTGTATGAAAATATTGCAAAGCCCATCTTTCACGCCATATTTGTCTACAAGCTCCTGCACATCTTTGGTGATATCGCGCTTTTCCTGTGTTTTTGTTTTGTACTCCAGGACGTCCCTGTAAAGCATGATACTACTATGCCCGCATTCCCTATTTAAATACTTTGCGCCGTATTTAAATACCAGTATTTAAATAGGCCAGATAATTCTGCACAATGCGCGTATGACGCGCTCTGCGCGTCCTGTAGCTGGGGTGTTCTTCAAAATGGCAGAAAAAATAAAGGTAGAAAATGTTGTTGCTTCTACAGACATCAAAAAGATTATCTCCCTCGACAAACTCCTTAATGTTCTGGAATCAAGCGAGTACGAGCCCGAGCAGTTCCCGGGCCTTGTGTATAGATTAGACGAGCCGCGCGTGGCAACGCTCATATTCAGGTCAGGAAAAATCATCTGTGTCGGTGCACGTTCCACGTCTGCCGCAAAGCTCGCGCTCAAGAAAACCGTGAAGAACATAAAGAAAATAGGTATCCGCTTCAATGAGAACAACCTGAAAGTGAAGATCGAGAATATTGTTGTCGCTGTCAATCTCGGCCGCGACCTTAACCTGGATCAGCTCGCATTCCAGCTTGAGAACAGCGAGTACGAGCCCGAGCAGTTCCCGGGTCTGGTCTACAGGATTTACGACCCAAAGGTTGCTTTCCTCCTCTTCAGCTCAGGCCGCGTGGTCTGCGCAGGAGCGAAGAGCTTGGACGCAGTGAAGAAGGCAGTTGCCAAGCTGGAAGCTACGTTAAAAAGCCTGAAGGCGTGATCAGTTATTGGATTGGTGCGAGAAAATGCACTGCTTCTTCAGGATTCGGGAATTTTTTGAGCCTCCATCAATGAAATATAAGCATCGCTTCCTGTCGGCTAAAATCTGAACACCGCAAACGCGATGGCAAGAATTATGTAGATCACAGCAAGAGCCGAAGATATTATTGATCCGCTGCCTGTGATCCAGAGCCGGATAGCTTCTATAGAAAGCAAAAGCCCGACAAAAAATCTGACCCAGCTTCCTGCTGCCATCTCAATAAATCAGGTTTAATGCTTTAAAAATAAGCGGTGTGGCATGCTACAGATCTTAAGAAACTTAAAGGACTGATTCTAGTAGTCTAGTATGAAAAATAAGCTGGCAAAAATGTGGGAAAAAGAAGAAAAAATAATTTTTGAAGGGTGGGATTTCACTTACTTACAAAATAGGAAAATTGATGAAAAACTCCCCTGGAATTATACATCTATGGCGAAGAGGCTGGTCAGAAAATCTGAATCTGTTCTTGATATGGGCACAGGAGGCGGAGAAATATTCTCCTCCCTCGCCCCGTTTCCTGGGAATGCGTTTGCAACAGAAGGCTGGAAACCTAACTTGTCTATTGCGAGAAAACGTTTGCGTCCTTTAGGGGTTAAAGTAGTGTATGTAAAAGATAAGAAATTGCCATTTGATAAAGAAAGTTTTGATACAGTGCTGAACCGTCACGAAGCATTTGATGCCAAAGAAGTGTCCAGAGTATTAAAGAAGAACGGAGTTTTTCTAACACAGCAGGTTGGAGGAGGAAATCTTAGAGACCTGACCAAGGCCCTTAATGCCGACACAGGGTACAAAAAATGGAGTCTGAGATCTTTAACAAGAGATGTAAAAAATGCAGGGTTAAAGGTCAAGTTCGCTAAAGAATGGAGTGGCAAGACAGAATTCAAGGATGTTGGCGCTATAGTATATTTTCTTAAGGCTGTGCCATGGGTTGTCGGAAATTTTACAGTGAAGAAGTACTTTTCTCATCTTGAAAAGTTACAAAGGCGGTTAAATAAAGGTGAAAAATTGATCTTTACAGAAGTAAAATTTCTTGTTATGGCAAAGAAGCATTGAATTCCACGGGAAATGAAGAAACCAGCCCCCACCACTATAAAAACACTTTTGCGATAATCTATAGAGGTGTGGTTTCTATGGACGTCTTGCATCTTGAACAGTTTTTGCATGAAAAATATCTTGCAGAATTGCACAAGGCACTGAACGAGGACAAGGCAGTTGTCATTGACTTCTCAGTGTTTGACAGGTTTGACCCTGTAACAGCAGATCAGCTGCTGGAAGACCCGGAAAATGTTCTGAAAGCATTCCGCGAAGCTGCTGAAAGCATTGTTCAGGAGAAGATTCACGTGCGCTTTCGAAATCTTCCAGAAAGCAGACATATAAGGATCAGAAACCTGCGCGCCAGGCACATGAACCGCCTCTGGACAGTGGATGCAACAATCAAATCCGCCTCAGAAGTGAAGCCGCAGATTTACGAAGCTGTGTTTGAATGTCCAGAGTGTGCGAAGAAAATTCCTGTTGTGCAGGAAACAAATATTCTCCAGAAGCCAGGGCAATGCGAGTGCGGCCGTCGTGGCGACTTCTCCTTAGTGGAAAAGAAGTTGTATGACGTGAGGTGGCTGCAGGGCATTGAACCTTTTGAGATTACTACAGGCGAGCAGCCTGGCGAGATCAGCATCCTTCTGAAAGAGGATCTCACAACGCCGCGCATGCAGAAAAAGACAGATCCGGGCAGCAGGCTGACAATTGTGGGCGTGCTCAAAGAGCTCCCTAAAAGAATCAAAGGAAAGCTAAGCACAAAAATGGACATGTACATTGAAGCTACTTATGCAGAGCCCAGCGAGATAGAATTTGAGGAGCTTGAGATCACAGAAGAAGACGAGAAAAAAATTCTTGAACTTTCCAAAGATACGAATGTTTACGAAAAACTCAAAGCCAGCATAGCCCCGGGGCTGTGGGGCTTTGATGAGATAAAAGAAGCAGTTCTTCTCCAGCTTTTTGGCGGCATCGCTCATCATCTTGCAGACGGCTCCCGCATCCGCGGCAATATCCATATCTTGCTGACAGGCGATCCTGGCGTGGGCAAAACGCAGATTTTGAAGCTTGTATCTTCAGTAGTTCCAAGGGGGCGTTATGTATCCGGGTCTGGTGTAAGTGGGGCCGGGTTGACCGCAACCGTGGTCAAGAACGAGATCATAGGCGGCTGGGTTCTGGAAGCAGGCGCATTGATATTATGCAACAAAGGCCTCATCGCTATTGACGAATTTGACAAGATGAGCAGGGATGACCAGATTGCAATGCACGAAGCTACGAGCATAGAAACAGTGAGCATAGCAAAGGCCTCCATAGTCGCAACCCTGCCGGCACAGACAGCAGTGCTTGCAGGCGCTAATCCGCAGTACGGCCGCTTCGACCCGTTCAAGTCTGTTGCTGAACAAATACAGATTCCTGAGACCCTTCTCAGCAGGTTTGACTTGAAGTTCGCGCTGAAAGACAAGCCTGACAAAGCAGCAGATGCAAAGCTCGCTGACCATATAATTTCAACAAGGCGCTATCCTCAGATCGCTGAGCCCATAATTAACAGAAACCTGCTGCGGAAATACATAGCATACGCTAAGCAGATTCAGGACATGGAACTGACAGAGGAAGCTGCCGCAGCGCTGAAAGATTTCTATGTGGACATGAGAAACCGCAATGTGACCCAGGAAACCAACACAGTGAGCATAACACTGAGACAGTACGAGGCCCTGATACGCCTTGCAGAAGCCTCGGCAAAAATACGTTTGGACACAAAAGTCCGGATAGAGGATGCGGACCGGGCAATCAGGCTCATGAAGTATTCACTTACGCAGCTGGGCTATGATTACGAAACAGGTGCCATTGACATAGACCGCATAGAGGGCGGCATGCCTGCAAGCAAGAGGAAGAAGATCTCCATTGTCATGGAAATCATAGACACGCTCCATAAAGAATCCAAAGAGATAGCACTAGAAGACATACGCGCTGAGGCAGAAAACCGCGGCATTGAAGGCGTTGATGAAGTCGTAGCCCGTCTATTGAGAGATGGCGCCATCTTCGAGCCACGCGCAGGGTTTATCAGGAAGGTGTAATTTCCCTAGGAAATTAAGCATAGTCAACAAGAGAAGCAGACAAACACTTTTCACATTTCACCCCCTTGGCAAAAGCTTAAGTAAGCTTGATGGGTTGAATAATCATGGAAAACAAAAGACTCACAGCACTAAAAACCGGCATTGAGGCGATAGGAAAGGGAAAGTTTTTTGTGCAGGAAGGATTTAATCCCAGCTACGTCCTTTCGTCCACAGGCCAGCGCCTTTCGCGTGTGCGCATCCTTGCAACTGCTGTGGACAAGTTTGTCTCGGAGAATGGAAAGTTCGCTGCCCTCACGCTGGATGACGGTTCAGACACAATCAGGGCAAAAATTTTCAATGCATTGTCCATGCTTGAAAATATTGAGAAGGGGGACATAGTAGATGTCACAGCAAGGGTAAAGGAATATCAGGACGAAATTTATTTGCTGCCTGAAACCATAAAGAAAATAGAAGATCCCAACATGGAATTGCTGCGCCATCTGGAAATAGAGGAGCAGAAAAAAGAAGCAGAGAGAAAAAGGCAGCTTGTTCTCGAATATCAGCAGCAGGTTGCGGATGCCTCAGAACTTGTTAGAATCATGAAAGAAAGATTCGGCCTTGAACAGGAAGAAGTCGAGGCATTTTTGCAGCAGCAAGCTAGCCCTCAGGAAAAAGAAGGCAAATCAGATGTCCTTAAACTTATCGAGACCCTGGACTCAGGCGGCGGCTGCGACTATCAGGAACTCATCCAGGCAGCCGGCATCTCAGAGAACGAGCTTGACGCACTAATAAACGAGCTTCTTGAGGAAGGCTCCTGTTTTGAGCCGCGCCCGGGAAAGATAAAAAAGCTGTAAAAACATTTATATTCTTTTCCTAGATATTATTTGCATGATAACATGAAAACCCCTCCATAATTATACTGGAGGCGGTAATCATGTATGTCGGATTAGACGTTCATAAGAGGTTCAACCAGGCAACAGTGGTTGACAAAGATGGTGTTGTAC
>JACQNX010000076.1 GCA_016202875.1 Candidatus Aenigmatarchaeota archaeon
GAATATGATTTATCATATATTTAATATATTAGTACATTAGAAAATATATTTTCTTGGCGCAACAAATCTTTGCCGGTTGGGCTGCCTCCATCTCTCACATAAGAAACGAGAAAACAGCAGTAGATGAATTTTCTTGCGTATCAGTTTTCCTCCGGCTCGTCTTCCTGCTTTGTTTCTTCCTTTATTTCCACTGCTGTCTTCTCCGAGGCGTCTGGCACAGGGCGTCCTGCGCGCGTCATCTCTAACATAAGAAGGTCGTCAAAATCCTTAGCAATGCGGCGTGTCTTCCGGAAAAATGCCTTCGTAGAGGATTCCACGCGGTCCAGAAGTCGGTTGACAGTAGGGCCGGTGAGCATGTAGCCTTTCACAAATCCTGTTCCTGCCGGGATTTTTACGAATTCTATGAGCCCTAAGGTGCGCCATTTGCGAATTTCTTCATATGTCTGTGATTGCGAGACTTGCAGTATCTGCGAAATCTGCTCAATGCTTAGAGGGATGCTATCTTTTCTGTATTTTATTAATTCCAGAAGCAGTTTGTCGTGGCGGGCCCTGGATTCTTTGCGCTTCAGGCCGAGCCTTCTCACCAAAACATTTGAGAGATCGTCAGTGTTCAGCGAAGGCTTGTGATCAGGCGGGCTTATGCGCTGGAAAACGATGTCAGAGAGTTTCTTCTTCATTTGTGACCACCAAATTTTATTATTTCAATATCTGCTTGTTTTATCAAATCCATGCCCAGTTCATCGGGGTATTCGCTCCCAATTATAATTTTCGTGACGCCTGCATTTACCATCATTTTGCAGCATGTTGTGCATGGGGAATTTGTCGTATAGAGCGTTGAATCTTTTGTTGCAACCCCATGAAGCGCTGCCTGCACAATTGCGTTTTCTTCTGCATGTGAACAGGCGCACTTATCAAGGTACATTCCGCGGGGATATTTTTCTTCCGCTGCATTGCAGCGCTCGCAACCGCCCGCTGAACAATTTTTAGTACCGCGAGGCGTGCCGTTATAGCCTGTGGAAATGATTCTTTTATCTTTCACAAGTATAGCGCCCACGTGTCTTCTTACACAATCTGCTCTTTGTCTCACTGCATGTGCAACGCTCATAAAATATTCATCCCAGTCAGGCCTTTTTCCCTCTCTTTTGTATACATCCTCGCTCAATTGGGTCACCTATATGATATTGTTTTGAATCAATAAAAGCTGCATTTTCTGATGTGAGAGACTGTGATGACAGAAAACAGTGTTATACTTCTTTGATTTTTCGCTTCTTTTGTGCTGTCTTTTGTCATATTTAACGCCAACAAACACTGAAAATGTGCGGAAAATGCTTCAAAACATCATCATAATTTAATTGGAGTGAGTATATGAAAAGCATGGTTTTGGGTATCTTTAATACATAACCGGGCCCATGTGCTAAGGTCTTTTGTCCTAGGAATATTTAACTTTTTCTAGTCTTGAGAAGAATTCTTGGCAGAGGCTGGAATAGGGAAAAAATGCAATTTTTGATGTTTGGAAGGGCATGATTTTGTTCAGAATTAGAGAGGAGTGAACTATAGTACCTTTTCCCAATCGAGATGCCATACGTTTCCTACGCGGCTGCCTATTTGATCAAGATATTTTTCTATTTCTGCTGCTGCAGCATCTCCTTTCTTAATTGCTGCACTTACTTCGTGATAATGACCAGCTGCAGATATTCCATTCGCCGATTCAGTAGTTGTCATATAAGGTCCCATAACTTTTGAAAGCTGTCTACTCCAATCAAAATTGTACCGAATGCGCCAAACTAAATTTACTGCATCACGCCTACTGAAGTTGTAGATTTCTCCACTTACAAGACCGAAGTTGTAGATTTCTCCACTTACAAAAACTTGGGGATAAATATCCGTTTCTCTTATACCGCTTTGCCTCATTATGTCGGCTATTCTGTTTGCGACCTGGCCTCTCTTCTGTGGAGTTGCTTTTTTCTCGTATAACTCTGCCATTTTATCACGTCTAAAAAGATAACCAAAATCTTTATAAATTTTCTTATGTGAGAGTTGTAACGCTGTGTTAATATTCTGTAATAAATACTTCAGAAATATTATTTCCTGTTCTATATTTTCTATTACACATTTCTTATGTGAGTGATGTAGATAAATTGGACAAGAAATGTTATGTAAAATATACTTTCTGAAAAATTTGTTGTATAACATATACTGCAGAATCGTGGAGGCTTGCTGCCACACTTTATGCTGCCTACGTCGAAGTCGCTGCAAGTGTGTACTGACTGCCCAAGCATGCAGGCGGAAAATTTAATTAGGACGGCCCTGATTAAATCTTTTTCTTGCCGCGTCGAATTCCCTCTGACGCCTGATTGCTTCTTCAGATTCCCTTTGAATGGGAGTGCCCATATAAGAAAGGTATATACGGGGGTGTTTTCCGCCTGCAGATATGATTTGTTTGCAATCTAGTCCTATGAGTCCATTGCCAGCCGGGCTCAGACCCGCACAGAAACGGTCCAGCTGATTATCAGGCTGCTGGCCATCATAAACATCCATATACTCTATGTCCTCTCTAGGTATTTGGTATACAATCCAATTACTGCCGCATTCTTTTTTTGGCCATATGGTGCTCCTTGCGGTTATTCCGTTATTGGTCCCGTGATATACTTCTCTGACATCGTCGCAGCTAGGCTCTGGCGCCATTTGAGCCGTGTAAACTTGCGCTGCTTTTTGGGCTGCGTATGGCTGTTTGTATCCGGAGTTCATTTTATGAAAAGTATACGCACCTATAATGGCACAGCCCAGCATCAGAGTTGAAGCTACCAATCTTCTTTTGGTATGAGTTTCCATAAAAACGCCATGCAAATCTTATCTTCGTATTTCGTCCGGACCCTAAATTTTTATTTGTTGAATTTCTCCCACGCATCAAGATGACTGCCTGTTTCCAGTGCTTTGAATTCTGGGGATGTTCTTTCCAGAGGTTCTTGCATATGGGAACGCACGCCTTCCAGATTGAACCCCTCTGGGAATGCGCCTCTCGCGTAATACGTTACACCGTCTATTCCTTCTCTACGTCCACCGTTGGTATCGATCAAATGTACATAGCTAACAGAATCTAAACCTTGGTCAGATTTATTTTCGTCAGATTTAAGGTAGCCGTAGAATACATGCGAATCTGCTGTACGTTCTATTAGAAAAATATGAGTAGGGTATTCCCTTCTTGTTATGCCGTTTCTTGTTACGTCAGAATACGCAGATTTTTCGGTCCTGGGTTTTGGGGCTTCGGAGCCGCAGCCGTAGAGCAAAACTCCCAAAGCGGCAGCGGCGATACCTCGTTTCATTATAATCACGTATTAGTAATAAC
>JACQNX010000078.1 GCA_016202875.1 Candidatus Aenigmatarchaeota archaeon
ACTGTTGCTGCGGCGCTCAATGCCGGAGTGTGGCTGCTGAATGCTGCATAACCAGATTTACTATCAATAACAATCAATTACTATCAGTTTCTATCAATTGCTGTTGATTTCTTCTATTCTCCAGCATATAGACGCAAGCTTTTAATTCGTCGCCATAGCCCCGACCAGCCAATGGAAATAAAATTGAGCAAAGAAGGAATTGTGTGCGTTATGTGCGGCAGCTATTTCACCGAAGCAGAAGAGGCCGAATCTCATGTTGCCGTAATGCACCCAAATGCAGAAGGCGTATTGCATGTATTTGATGATAAGGTAATTTTGCCTGTGATAGCTGTATCATGGTGCCGGAAATCATGCATAGGTCAAGACGAGCCTTTTGCCGTAAAGTTTGATTACAAGGCAGCGGAATTGTTTCACGATGTAAAGGTCCTGAAAGTTTCTCAGGATAAATACGATGCTATAGGGAAAAGCTTGGACGACATGGACCAGAAGCTTCTTACTGAAGTGCAAGAAATTCAAGAAGGCAAATATACTATGTGGGGTTTTGTCGTGACAGACAGCGAAAGATGGCTTGCTGTAGATACACAAGGCTACAATTATCCCAGATACAAAAGCCCAGTGTGCATAGATGGCAGGATTCTTGCACTTCTGCCTTATCTTGTTGAGCACGTTCAGCTGCTTCTCTGACAAATCCCTTACAAGCAATTGGTCATTTATGCTGGCCAGGAACTCTTTTTCCCATGCGTTCGGCCTCGGGTCATTCAGCATGTCATAAACAACTTTCTGGATGAGCACTTTCTCCTCTTCTTTTGTCACATTCTCTAGCATCTGACCACAATAATATCTGGAGAGAGAGGCATTTAATCGCATCAATCATGATGGATATTATACTATACAGAAAACAGCATTATAACGTATAGTATACTATACATAGATTTAAATAGTCTTTGTATAGTATAGTATGCATGGATGAGCAAGAGATATTGAGAGTACTTACAAATGAGTTTAACCTGCACTGGGAGAGTGGAGAAACCCCTAAAAGCAGGGTAAAGGACTTCAGGAGAAGGGATTTCTTTGCGCTTCTCGACCAGCTCAAGTCAGAAAAGATTACATCTATTATAGGGCCAAGGAGGGTAGGCAAAACAACAATAATGTTCCAGCTTATCGACCATCTTATAAAAGAAATAGGCGTGAATCCAAAGCGTATCCTCTATGTGTCAATGGATAACGACTATCTTATCAAGAATTCAGAGGAGCCGCTAAAGGATATTATAGAAGTTTACCTCAAGTATGTTCTCAAGGAAAGCCCTTCCAAGCTCCAGGACAAGATCTATGTGTTTCTGGACGAGATACAATACCTGAGCGACTGGCAAAAAAAGATGAAATCGTGGTTTGACTACAAATACAGCATCAAATTTGTTGTTTCCGGCTCCTCGAGCATGCTTATCCAGAAAGGCGCAACATATCTTGTAGGCCGGATGCATGAAAGGGTTATTTTGCCATTGGAATTTGTAGACATGCTCAATTATCACAGCAAGGATCGCGAATACAATGAAATCGCTATGAATCTGAGAAACTCCTTAAGGCTGGCTATATCAAAGAAAAACCCGGATATCCTGTGGAAGGCTATAAATGATGTGTCATACGATTTGGTAAAGAAGGAGCACGAAATAGGCCTGACTTTACAGAACTTCATGATAAAAGGCGGCTATCCGGAGCTCTTGGGAATTGAAGATTACAGCGCCTGCTCTTCTGAGCTCAAAGATACCATACTCTCCAAATCCATTCTCGATATAGTAGAGCGCTACAAGCTCAGAAACATAGGTGTCTTGCGCTATCTTTTCACAATAATCGCTGCAAAATCAGGAGGCAAAGTAACCTATACAGGGATCTCGCAAAATCTGGGTGTTGAGAGGCCTACTATTATTTCTCATCTTGACTATCTGGAAGACGCGTTTTTGATATCAAAGTCTAACTTCTATTCAAAAAGCGTTGTCAAAAGAGCGCGCAAAGAGAAGAAATACTATGTCAGCGATACAGGCATGAGAAACAGCATAGTGGGCATGATGAACGAATCATTGCTAAAAGATTCTGCAGAGCTTGGAATTGTTGCTGAAACACTTGTCTTTGACCATACGAAAAGGCTGCGTTTTTTCCTGAGCGAAAGGCAAACAGCAGAGACTTTCTACTGGTCTGATAACGGGAATGAGATTGATATAATTCTGGATTACGGCGGCATTTCAATACCAATAGAGGTCAAGTTCCGTGACAGGATTGACCCTACTCACAGCAAGGCGATGTTCGACTTTATGAAGAAGTACAAGTCGCCCTTCGGCATAATGGTTACGAAAAACCACCTTGAACTAAAGGACAAAATACTCTATATTCCGCTAAGGCTGTACCTGATGATGTGCTAGCTTATCTTGACTAGCCCAAAATAAAAGTAGTGGTGACCTGACATCAAAGATACGTAGTAGGAAGGTGGCGGATAAATTAGTAGTAGGCTTCGAAAGGCTTATAC
>JACQNX010000007.1 GCA_016202875.1 Candidatus Aenigmatarchaeota archaeon
AGGTTTGCAATTTCAGGGCATCATTCCTGCGATAGTAATCACATTTGGCATTGCGCTGGGATTTGGCTTGTATTTCCTGCTGCTTGCGCGCACAAGAACAAAAATCAGGGCAGAGACGCGGCAGGTAGAGGGGGAGTTTGCAGAAGCATTGTTCCAATTAGGCAGCCAGGTATCTGGAGGAAGTCCGATAGAAATATCCATAGAAAGATCCATGGACAGGGTAGAAAATCTCAAGATAAAAGACCTCTTCGCAAAGGCCCTGAAAAACATGAAGATGCTGGGCCATACGTTCCAGCAGGCATTCTTTGATCCTGAATATGGAGCAATCAGATACTACCCTTCAAAAATGATCAAGTCTGTTATGAAGACAGTTGTGGAATCCACGAAAAAAGGCGTGAACACTGCTGCACAGGCCATGCTTTCTGTTTCCCGCTATCTCAAGGGCCTGCACCAGACGCAGGAAGAAGTCAAGGAGGAGCTTAGCGATACGCTCAACTCGCTGAAATTCCAGGCTTACTTCCTTTCTCCCATGATATCTGCTGTGGTAGTGACAATGGCTATAATAATTATACAGATACTGCAGCAGCTCAAGGTGCAGACTGCAAATCTTGGCACATTGGGAGACCTCGGGAACTTGTTCCGCGGCATTGCCATCACGCCCTTTGAGTTTATCCTCGTTGTAGGCATCTATCTCATAGAAAGCGCCTTCATCCTAGCTATGTTCATAAACCAGATAGAGTCCGGAGACGATGACACAGGCATGAAGCAGGTTGCTGGGAATGCGCTGGTCGTGGGGTACATCGTGTTCATTATAATATTTTTCTTTACTTTCGCGCTGTTCGCGCCGCTGGTGAGACAGGTTGTGTAGATTTCCGGTGAGAATGAAAAATTCAATTTTCTGGATTTTTTTATTTTTGATATTGAGGACAGAAAATGCATTATAATAAACAGCATTATATAGACGAATCACTCAAATATAAATCATGAAAGGCATTACACAAGAAACAGGACTTCTCCTTGTTATAGGCATTATTATCGGTGCAGTAGTACTCTTTCTGTTTCTTGTGATTCATATAAAATTCACCTCCGAGGAAAACATAAAGACAACAACAATAACAGGACTGATACTGCCCTTTGCTCTAAGAAAAGGTTTCATGCCATCAAATATTGTGCTGAAAATAACGATGCTTATAGGAACAGCGCTTGTGTTATATGCACTGTGGGGAGTAATAGATGCTCATGGACAGAAAAATTTTGTAGCAACGCTCTTCAATATAGGCAGCATCATAGGCGGACCAACAGTCGGGCCAGGAGGTATTTCAAATGCTTAAAACAAGAAAGGGCATTGCACTAACGACTGAAACATTAACAATAGTGGTGTTTGCAGTGATAGGTTTTGTGTTTTTCCTGCTCATCTATGTTACTGTGACATCTGATGCTCCTGGTCCTATAAACACTCTAATAAATAGAATATTGGACTCAATTCTTGGGTTTTTTGCGTGATTGTATGGATCTGGACAACACAATTATAAGGCTCATCCTTGTTGTAATTATTGTTTTTGTTATGTCGACCGCGTACTTGATCGGCTTAGAAAACGCCAGACCGCCCGCATTTCCCAAGGTCATTGTATTAACAAACATACCCGATGCAGCATCAATACGCATAGACAGACCGCAGGAAACGGAACAGGGCTGGGAATGGCCGCACATACAAATGAGCATAGATGTCAAATATTCTACGGAACTCAAAGAGAATCTTGAAGTTGTTCCTATAATGACATTTAATGGAGAAGAGAAGAAAGCGACAGTAGTAAATGGACAACAGGAAAGTGCGACGTTTCCAATGACAAAAGAAAATCCAGAATTCTCGGGATCTATAAAGGTGGACAATATTGTTACAAAAGAGGGGCCCATATTTTGCGGAGCTCCTGTTAGTGACATACGTGATTTCAAACCGGGAACAAAATATTTATTCCAGCCGCCTGACGGCAGGCATCCAAACTTCACACTGCAACTAATTGATATAAGCAAGGGAAAGGGAGAAAAACTATCAGAAAAGCTGCAATCAAACTGTGGGGAAACATTTGTTATTGAGTGCTATAATAGATTGTATCTATTTGATTTATTTCAGATGGATGATGTCTGTAAAAACGGTCTTGTAGAAAGATGTGAAAAATCCATATCGCTTTGCAACAGCACTATAACTATAACAGGCAACCGGATAGATTGCAGCAGACAGGAAGCTGATATAACAATTAATTCTGAACTACATACTTTTGACAAAGTTTTTGAAGTCGGCGAGGTTGTAGGTGTAACGTTTTTCAAAAAGAGCCCTTGTGTAGATCAGTTGGAATCTGTGAAAGAGATGAGACGCAACTGCGGGAGCGATTTTCTTGGGGGAACTTATTATTTCAAAGATGGCATCCCAAGCCGAGCAGAGAACAAGTGTAGATAGAGATGCTGTCTAGAATGATGCATTTATTTAGCAGTTTGCATAGTTATTAGCATGGGACTTGAGATTAGCCAAGGTGCTGTTGTTTACATACTCCTCATGCTTGCAATCATATTTATTGGCGTGTACTATGTCACCGGCGGCAATTTTATACAATTCATAAAAGGCGAAAAACTCTTTTCTGCACCGAAGATTTCTATCGTAGGGTTTGCAGATCCATTTGCATCCTGTACTGGAAACAGCTACGTAGTGAGGTTTGGAGATCCAACTCAACGTGAAAGTGTATTAAGAATAACTTACAGCGATACGCGGGAGCAGGATGTTGAAATCTATCCAGTTCTGGATGTAGGCAATAATCCGCTCTTGGATGATTCTGAAAATACCATAAAATGTACATTTGACGAGACTTCTGGATACAGCTGCGACAAAAAAGCACTTGTGTTTACACTGACGCCGCAAAAAATACAGACATCCAAAACCCTTAACAACAAGAACACCTTTGTACAACTCTACTTTTTCAAAAAGACTTTTGGCATTCGTCAATATCTGAGTGGGCGAAGCACGAATGACAGGACTACCAGCAACCTGCTCATGACATACAATGATTACTATGTGTTCAACCAAGAGGTGAGATTCAGTGACAAGAGTTATTACGATACAACGTGCCTGCAGGCGACTTTTTCAGAATTCTGCAAAACTCTGGATAAGTACGATTGCACAAGTAACAGATACAATGAGTACTGTTACCTCTTTGTTGTTGATGGAGGCGAGCCTGTGTGCAAGTCATGCCCCAGCGAATCAGACTTTTCAAGCTGTGAGAACTATGATAAATATGCATGCACGTCATGCAAGATTCTGCGTGAAAGATGTACATTACAGTCGGGCACAGGCGGATCTTTCTGCAGAACTCCTTGAGGGAAGTAACTATGGTAGCGCTCAACGTAACGGCTATGCTTGTATTGATGGTGGTGATTGCTTTGATTTTTTTTATATATTTAGGAGTGGTTGACAACAGTTTTTATTTGATGCTAAAATCATTTTTTGGGTATACTGGTGGGTAAGATGAGGATAGAATACATCATAGTGAGCTTTGTGATCCTTCTCATTATACTGCTCATTGCGCTGGCCATGCTGGGCGGCGCGAAAGAGGGCCTCACCTTTATACTCAAATGGTTCCAGTGATTGCATGCAGACAATAGAAGAGCTTACTCTTACAGCATTAAGCCTGGTGTTTCTACTACTCGGCGTTGTGCTTATTGCAAGCATAGTGTTCACGGCATTTAATCCATATGAACAGGTAGCAATAGCAAACACGAGGAAAATGGCTGCAATCATGAATCAGGCATGCGTTGCAGGCGAAGGAAGCGCTGCAATAGAATTTGACTTTGATCTGCAGCAGAATGTGCCCATAGGATCAAATTTCCTCACAGTCCTGCCCAAGTGGCTGATGAGAAACTATGGAGACCCCAATTTTGTGATGTACTATGAATCTTTTCCTCCAGGAGAGGGGATCGGATGGGAAACATATCACCAATTTGACCACAGGCTCTATATAATTCTTGACAACAGCTTTGATGGCAAGGGAATAGATAGCGAGGTAGATCCATATGTAATGAGAAGGATAGACGAATTCCAAAGACAAAATCCTGATAAAATTCTCGAAGGTACCGTAGTTGCTAACATAATGCTTAATGACCTATATAAAGGCATAACAACAGAAAAAAAAGACAAAAGCAAAGAGCAGGCAGAATCTGTTCTGGGGAAGAAAAAAACCATTGAACCTGGTGGAGGCGGTACGGGAGGCGGAGGAGCTTCTGGCGAGCTGTCACCGGAGAAACTATTTTTTGGTTTTGGTGTTTGGGACAGCAGAAAAAACATCAAAGAAGGCACAACAGAGCGAGAAGACTTTTTATACCAAGAAGATTTTTTCCATTTCAAGAACTACAGAGGCCTGACGAGTGTGGAAAAAACTTTGATAAAATATGAGTCGTGCGGCCCTAATTCTCTGTGTCTAAAGACAAGGAGTGGCGTATATAGGTTTCCGCTCAATAACTGTGCAGGCAAAATAAAAACAGCGCAGCTTGTATATGATGTGAGAAACAGAAAAACTGTTTATGGAGGTGTTATTGCTGCTGCTGTTGTCATTGGACTTGCTGGACCAGAGATTGCTGCAGTAGGGAGCAGCATATCGGGTTTCCTCTCCAAATTAGGAAGTGTTTTCAGAATCATACCAGGTAGTGGGGCGCTCATCACAGTAGGCAAAGTATCGTTTGTTGTAGATGTTGCATACAAAGGTGCTGAATGGTTTGCAGTGGCAATGCTTGGGTTGAAGACAGGAAATTTGGCACTTGCCAGTCCATGTCACATAGATAGCGCACAGGTCTATATTTCATCCTGCACAATTGCTGATATTCCTAACTCTCTTAACTACAAACCGTGCGCAAGCTACATAAAGTATCCTATTTTCAATGTCAACAAGGAGACAAAAAAACTTTCAATTGTAAAGAAAGATGGAAATATTATTTACCATTATGAATGCGCAGACAAACTTGAGACAAAACCCGACAGAAAATCTATAAATAATGTAGTCAGCAGCGACCCTAACAGCTACAAGAATATAGTCCCAGAAGAAAATAAAGATGGTGCATGCCTGCAGGTGAGAATCTTTGAAAGGCCAGAAGGCTTCTGCTGGACGCCTGATCCATCCACAACCGACTTTAATTTGGACAATGACGACACAAAAGGATTTGCAGACGTGATTAAGTTTACCCCTGTAAGGAATGCAGTTGAATATGTTCCATCCACACAGGACATCTCTCTAAGGCCTACAAGAAGTGAAGATTTGGAAGGTTTCATGAGCAAGGTTGGGAAAACATTTGGGTGGGGCTGGCCTTTTGCAAATGTAAGACGGTGATGAATATTTTTCGCTGGTAGAAAATCAAAAGGTATTGAGCCGCTTCAGTGGACATTTATCAGCATTTTAATAGCACTGCTTTTCATATCGTTTGCTGTGAGCCCTTTGCAGAAATCTGTTGAAGAGGCTGCAAGGAACAACGAGAAGCTTATTGTGCAGGAACTTGTTACTGCTATAAATCTTGCGCAATCTTCTTACGGCAAGACAGAATACAAGTCTTTTGTCCCTGCGCGTGGTAGAGACAAATGCACCATTGAGCTCAAAGATGGCATAGTAAAGGTCATTTTCATAGACAGCACTACGAAGAATACTGTATTTGCACACTATCTCTTAACTAAAACACCTGTTGAGATAGCAGATAAGAAGACAGAAGTTGATTGCCGTACAGGTTTCATAAAAATTGAGAAAAGAGGAGGACAGGTGATTGTGGGGTGATGGCCATTGAAACTTGATCCTAATGCCGTATTTCTTGCAATATTGCGATATCTACCTGCAATAGTTACCATAGTTGTAGCTGTTGTTTTCATCTATTCTTTTAGGGTTGTGATAATAACAGGAGAAATTGAAAGAACAAATATAGAAACTGCAGAAAATATTTTTTCTTCCGAGCTGACATATGACAGGGCTGTGTTTGATGCAAAAGAAATAGAGAACATGATACAGAAAGCTAACACAGACTTTTATGGTGAAGCTAAGATAAAACAAGAGGGATTGGTAGAGCCAGAACCAAATATAGAGCCCGAATGGATAGCGCGGCACTGCCGGATTGCATACAGAGCAGAAATAGAGGACTTGACCACTAAAAAGAAATGGGCATTCGGCTATGTTCCTGATTATAGTGAAGCGTATCTGGAATCCAGGCTTATTTATCCTTCTTCCATTCTTCTGCAATCAGAAAAAGGAAGGGGTTATGAAGATGTACATGCTGCACAGCTTACCTTGACAACAAGGGAAACGTGGCTCAGCAGAATAGGCTGCATGATCGAAGAAGCGTATGAGTTTAGAGAGCCGCGCATAACAGAGGTGCCGTGCCTATATGAATCGCGCACAGGCGCTACTGATGCCAGTGGCGTAGCTAGGCCTGGAAAAGCTTTATGTCTTATGGAGATCAGGAAATCCGATGCCAATGGCAAACATGTGTGTATTCACAAGCCATCCTTCATATACTCAGGATTTAATGAGGTTGCCGAATGCAGGTACTTTCCCAAAAATATTAATCTTGTTGATTCTTCTTGGTTTTACGATAAAGACGGTTCAACCAAAAAACTCACTGTTTACCCTGTTGAAGAAACTGTTGGTCAGCTCAATGAGAAGGAATTAAGGGAAAAATGCGAGTCTTTGGATATAAAATACAAAGCAACTCCGCCTCCTGAAGTAAAAGACGTGAACTCGGTGATACTATGCATAAGATGAAAGGAATGTCAATAAGCGATATTATAACCACAGCTCTGCTGCTTGCTATAATAAGCATAATTATCTCTGTTATGCTCTTGGTAAATGTTGTAAATCAATTTTCCTCAGAGCCTGCGGGGTATGTAATAGCCTTTGTAAAATACCTTAATGATCCATTTCAGATACTGGAGGCGCTATCACATAAAAATGCAGCAGATAGACAGGTTTTTGAAAAGTCGCTGGAATCTATTGTAACAGATTCACTGGAAATGGCAAAATCTACTGACCTCCAAACGAGAATAAATGAGTTTATTAAAAATTACAAACTCTCTGTGCTCATTGTGGAATTAAAAGGGAAAAAAACACTTTTCAAAATATCAAACATAGAGGGTGAAGATATAGAGGCTGTGCGCTGTGGTGATGGTGGCTTTTGTACAGACAAAGTACAGACAGCAGCAGGAGATTGCCAAGTGGGGAAGGTAAAAATTGATGATGGTGGCGCATGCAAGCCGAACCAGATATGCTGTCAGCTGAATCCGGAAAAATATGCACAGCAGAAAGAAAGCGAGATATTTAATTCTGGGAACAAACTTAAGGCAGAAAAATTTGATATAGTTTCCTGCGGTCGCAACAATGTAGGCATCTGTAATCCGCCTGAATCTAGATTTGATGAGGAAACAGGAAGAATAGACAATTTCCCTTACTGCGGCAATGGTTTTGTGCAAATTGAGGATATAGGAGAGGCGTGCAAAAAGGCAAACAGTCAAACTCCTATTTGCTGTGCCTTGGCTGAAAGCATTGTATTAGAGAAAGCACGGATCACATCAAGGGCCGAAGTGCCCTTTCTCTACAAGGGCAAGATTTTGTTCGAGCAAAAAGAATATCAATGCCAGGACAGCAGGACAGAAATCTGCAATGGGGAGTACGCGAGAGGGCTTTGTCCTGGTCCTGATTATGTAAAGTGTTGCATAACTGATGCAATAAGATGCAAGCGTCCTGATACGAACTATTTCTGTCGCGACAGTGATCATTGCCCTGTAAATGGCGGAGACATTATTATAAAGGACAACCAATGTCCTGATCCGGATAAACCTGGACAACAAAGCAATTATGAATGTTGCACAATAGACAAGCCTTACAATGAAAATGAAGAGGGCAATAATGCCGGAAAGGTTGCATTCTCTGGCAAGTACGGATCTTGCTATTTAACGGGAATAACGTATACAGATGAGCCTCTTGTCGGAAAACTGGAGGTTTCAAGCGGATGAGAAACAAAAAAGGTGCTGGAACTACAATAGGCGCAGTTCTTATAGTAATCGTGCTATTACTATTTCTCTACGTTTTTCTTTCTACTGCTCTGACTGCGTCGCAGAAGAAGCTAGAACTCAATCTAAACACAGCAGATTTTTTGAAAGTCAAGAACAGTGTGTCGATAATAAACAGATCGCTTTCAACAACATGGTTTGTTTCAACAGCGCAGCTGTTGTTCAAAGCAGGTGACGAGTCAGTTGGCTGTGGCTATGATGATTATTTTACACAGGGCATGGAGATAATAAAGAAAAGCTATTGGTACCAGTATAACGATACTAGCAAATCTAAAGAAACTAACCCTCTGCCATTGAGCGGGAAGAAATATAACATCGGCACATTTAATGATCTTCGGTATCCGCGCATATGCTACCCAACAGAGCAGCATTTTATTGAATTCTTGAATGAAAAATCTACAGTCTTTAAAGATATTTTGACAAAACTGCAGGTTAACAACATAGAGTTTGTGCTGGATAAGATTAACATAATTTTTGATGTGAACAGCTTTGAAAATGATAAAATAACTTCTGAGGCAAGCCAAGAAATAAGGGCAAATCTTGCAAGGAATAATCCTGGCATAATCACAATCACAAAAAATACAAACACTATCTTCACTGCATTCAAAAAAATGCTGGAGACCGGAAGGAATATTGTTGACAACGCATTTGCCGAGTCTGCCAAAATTGACCCGAGAAAAGATCAGAGGCTAACAAGCCAGCTTCTTTACACGCCAGCTGATACAGAAACAAAGTATAAAGAGAGGGTGAATAGTCACCTCATAAAAATCTTTTCTGATGCTGTTCCTGTTGACGCAAAAGTCAAGATGCATGTAAATTCTGTCAATACAATACAAGTGCGCGCAGGCGATGAGAGCGAGAATGGTTTAGAATTTAGTTTGTCCAAGCAAGGGCTGGTGCTGCATTATGACAACGAAATAAGAATAGTGGAAAAATCTGCGCTAGGAAGTATAGCATGCGTCCCTATCAAACAAGAATTTCTTGAGAGAATTCGTATCGAGGTAATGACACGAACATGGATCTGGACTGACTTAGATGTCTGGAACAGGGTATCAAGCAATACGATAGCTTACTCAGAAGAGGAAGTAGTAAACCTGATGAGCGCAATGATGCAAAAGGAAAGCAGCCAGAATGTACGAGAGGTTAGCGATTGTGGGGCTGCTGGACTTATGCAACTCATGCCAGGCACAGCAAAATCTTCTCCGAATGCAATACCTGTCATATTTGGAGAAGCAAGCTTTACAGACTGCACAGACGAGAATGGAAAAATAAAACAGGAGAGAATTGACTATGCAAAGAGCTTGCGGGCTGCTATAAACGGAAAAAGCGACGAGGAAATAAAATCCATTGATGGCAGGCTCGATCCTGTCCAGGGTATAGGAAGAAGTGCAGCTTACATGAACTATCTCCTTTCCCAATTTTCTGATTACAGCTCAGACAAAGAAGAGGTGATGAAACTCGCTGTGGCTGCCTACAACACAGGAGAATACGCTGTAAGGGCTGCAATAGACAAGACCAAGAATATACCTGGATTTAATGTCGAGGAAGTGCAGTATGACCAGATAAAGTGGTTTCTGTCTTCTGAAACAAGGAATCATGTGGAAATCGTCATGCAGCTATTTGCTTGCTATGAAGGTGGTGGAGTTGCACCAAACCCTATTTATGATTGGCCAACTAATCCTGATACGAGAAGAATTACAAGCTGTTTTGGTAGGAGAAATGATCCTACTACCGGGGAAGAAGGACAGTTTCATAAGGGCATTGACATAGCCAATGCCAAAGGAACTGCTGTACTTGCTGTGGCTGATGGAACAGCTATACAGGTAAATACAGGCTGCACTGAAGGTACTAGAGAATGCGGCGGGGGTTATGGAAATTTCGTAAAAATAGATCACGGCAATTATTTCTCTTTCTATGCGCATCTAAAAGAAGGTTCAATTGATACTGGTATGGTAAATGTAGGAAACACTGTTACAAAGGGGCAGAAGATAGCTGAGATGGGTAAAACTGGAAAAGCAACAGGGCCTAATATACATTTTGAAGTCCGTCGGCCTGATGACAGCCGTCTTAACCCCTGCAACTTCATCGATTGCTCTCAATCTACAGGTGATAAATGCAGAGGTGATATTGATACAACATTACTTGAAGGGCTGTACTACTACCATGACGAACAAAAAAACACATTCACGCCGCGGCCTTTCTCGCTGGAGATGAAGGTGGAAGATTATTTGAATGTGCTAGACTGTGTGCAGGATGTCCCTCAGGCAGACATATATAAACTATACGTATGGAATTCGCAAAATGATATGGTTTGCTGCGGCGGGTCGCTGTGGACGTGCAGCGCGAGTCCTGAAGTTCCAAATCTTGGCGATCATGCCCTGCAGGAAGGGGAGAATATAGACAAGAATCGCGGCCAACAAGGGGAATTGTGTGCCGAGAAGGTAAATGAGAGGGCGCCAAGAGTAGGCGCTGATGACATAAGAACATTTACTCTTGGCTGTACAGCATCTGGTTTTGATGTGGTCGCGGTTTTTTAGATCTCCAATATCTATTTATTAAGACGACACAAAAGACAATCATGAAAGGCGTGTCCCTGGCCATAGAAACAATAATTTTCATCATCCTTGCTGTCACTGTGCTCAGCGTGCTGCTGCTCTTCCTGACAGGCACAGGCGGACCTGCGCAGGACAGGGTCGCTCTTGAAAGCAACAGAAACATCATCTGCGGCGATTACGTAAGGGCTGTGCCATTATGTGATAATGATGGTTCGGGAAGCAAGATAAAAGATCTGAACAAGCTCAAAGATATCTGCATCAAACTTGGCGCAGCAAATCCCCAAGGAAAGACGCCTGCTGCGAAGGATCCATGTGGACAGTCAGGTCAGGTAGAAGAATGTTATGCTGCGTGTTGCAGATTGTTCTGCATCAGAAAGTGATGTTGCCGTAGAAACTGTGCTGTATTTTGTCTCCAAAATCATAACAGCTTAAGAAGATTTCTTCTTGTATAGATCTTAGCAATTTCAGGACTTCAAATCATTTCAGCGCAACGTATCGGATGCGGAAGCAACAGAGGTGACAATGATGGCAGGGAACAGAGCAGCTCAGGACGTCGTTTTTGTCGGCAAAAAACCAGCGATGTCTTATGTGCTGGCAGTGGTGACGCAGTTCACAGAGGGCCAGAGAACAGTGACATTAAAGGCCAGGGGCATGACGATCTCCAAGGCAGTGGACGTGGCAGAGGTTGTCAGGAACAAATTTATCCAAGACGCAAAAGTCAGCGGCATATCCATAGGAACAGAGGAGCTTGCGGACAAAAACAATGAAAAGGTCCATGTGTCAACGATAGAGATAACACTGATGAAGGTGTAAGGAATTTTCAGGATAGAGCTGACGGCGGAATTCTCGCTTTTTTCATGCGGCAAATCAAAAAAAGTATTTATACACAAGGTGGCATAAGTAATAAAGTGAACTCAATGAAAGGGCTTTCTCTTCCTATAAACATGATAGTCATCATTGCCATCGCAGTGCTGGTGCTCATTGTTGTGGCTGCGTTCTTTGCATCGCAGACAGGGGCAGGATTTGATACTGTTGCAGTGAACAATGCGTTCAATGAGGGGTGCGGGCTATTGAGATCTGTGAACTACAACTGCGACCCACTTACTACAGGTTCGATAATAACGAGCTACAAAAGACCAGGTTCTACTGCAACACAAGGGGAAGATCTTTTGACCGTGTGCGGCCTGAAGGATAAAAATCTGCAAGGCAATGCAAATAAATGCGCGCAAGCATGCGGCTGCAACATTCAGCCTTAAAGTCATTTTCTGACGTCACTTACTTATCTGATATCGTTACATATGGCATTTCATTTTTTGTGCAGTGACTTTTAGGGGCATGATTTGTTTACTATTTATATCGCAAAAGTCAAGTGATAAAGATGAGCAAAGGGTTGGAGCTGCCGGTCAGTGTGATAATTGTTATTGCTATTGCTGTGCTGGTTCTTGTTGTTACATCTGCATTTTTCATCTCGAATTTTGGCAGCGGGACGGCGACCATCGGCCTGGAACAGGCATTTGCTGCAGGCTGCACAAATCTGCGGGCCCTGCACAGCTGCCAGTCCTCGAGCGTCAATGCAGTGAGAATACCGGGCTATAATCCTGCAGGCTCACAAGGCGGCTGCAACCTGGGATACGTGTGCCGGCAAAAGAGCGCTGCCGATACAGTGGCATGCGCAACATTGTGCGGGTGTCAGGCTTTGGAGGGAGAAAGCGGGCAAGGGCTGGCCACCAGCTGCGAGACAGCAGCGCCGCCACCAACAAGCAATCTACCACCTTCACCACCTCCGCCGCCATAGCTGCCTCCGTGACTATTTTTCAAGAGCTAAGGAAATTGCCAGCAGAACGGCAGAGAGCGATGATTACGGGCTTCTACAGTGCGTTTCCGAACGGCGATGCTGTAGGCGAAAGGATTTACCGCATCAACAACATGCCATGGCTCTCTGCTGAAGCGCTCAATGGCAATGAAGATGCAGTAAGAAGGCATGTTGCAGAACATATTGAAAGGCTTCAGATGTTCTATGCAGGCGATGCAGGCACAAACACACGTGTTACTCGGATTTATGCTAAGCTTGCTACTGTGGGTGCTGCTGTGGATGCTGCTTGGGATGCTGCATATGAAACTGTTTCAGACCTGCTAACAGGAAAGAAGAACCCGTGGGACCCTTTGCTGGATGTATACGAACTTGGATATTTGCTGCGATTTGAGCCTGTCAGAATTCTGACAAGACAAGGGGAATATGAACTGAAACTGTAGAGCTGGCTTATCTTATCCATCTTCCAAGAGAGCTCTGGCCGCTGCCGGACTGGATCTTCTTCATGGCGTTTTCCACGCGTTCCTCGGAAAAATCATGCTCATCACACAGCAGGGCCTTAACGCGGTCTGCGTCTATGGGCTTGAAGGCGATTTTGTAGTGCGTTTTCCTGGGGTTCCTGAAAAACTCGAATATCTCCTCCGGCGCTGCAGGGAAATCCCATGCAAATTCCTTCAGCGCTTCATGGAGGGTCTTCTTGTCTTTCACGAGCTCTAATGCTTTTTTGGGGCCATAGCCGGGGATGCCGCCGGGGTTGAAGTCTGTGCCGATGATTATTCCCAGGACAATGAGCTGATCCTGGTTTATGCCCAGCTCTTTCAGGATGTCCTTGAGCACGATCATCTCCGTCTTTACTTCTATAAATGAATCACCGCGCTTGCGCCTGCCTGTGATAGAGAGATTCCTGACAAGGCGCAATGCCCCGAAAAGAAGGGAATCATAGTCCTGGGTCGCTACGGCAAAGGCGTCGCCTTCCTTTACCATAACAGAACACAGGGCCTCGCCCTCGCTCTCTGCCTGGACAACAGGAATGCCCAGTGCTTCCAGCAGCTGCTTGCTATCTGTTATAATCTCTTCTGTGATGGTTGTGGAGCGCTGCGCTGCCTTGCGCGCTGTTTCATAGTCTTTCTTGGCAAGGGCTTCGCGCCATTCTTTTGCAGCTTCCTCCCTTGCAGAACGACGCTCTTCTACTGTCGCTTTCTTGAACGAAGGGGGCTCGCCGTCAAAAACATAAATAGGCTTGATGCCTGCCTCAAGAAGCTTTAATGTCCTGTAATATAGGCCTGACAGGTGTGATGTCACCCTGCCCTGGCTGTCCTTGAGGGGCTCGCCGTCTGGCTGGCGTATGATGGAGAGAAACTGGTATATCCAGTTGAATGCATCTATGGCTATGCGCTTGTCAAAGAGCTCTTCAAGTTCTATGTCCTTTCCAGAGATGAGCTGTGTTAACTGGATTCCCATATACATCCCTTTGAAACTTTTACAAAAGTTTCATCAAAATATTAGTCTGTATCAACCCCAAAGAACATGGGATCTTGCAGACCTTGAAATCAGATATTTTACCCTTTTGCCTCCGGCGAATCGTACCGCCATATTTGTATACTCTAAAATATATTTGGAGAAAAAGGATTAAATGCTTTGCAGAACTTATACAAAAGCACCGCAAGATAGTTGTGATATTGACATGGCGCAAAGACAAAAGGAGAATCATGATCTAGCCTCTCATTTGAAACTAAAACAAGGAGAAAATGTCAAGATTATACCCCTTAATCACAAAGACTTTATTGTTGAAATAACGTCAAAGAGCTGGGCCTTAAATCAGCGTAACATCCCCTGCTTCCACTGAGGCGACACCTTCTATGCTGCGCAGCTTCTCTTCAATGGCATCGGTGTTTGCTCCCTCTCTGTCGTCAAAAACGAGCAGGACTTCAAGCATCTTCAGGCCAAAGGCTATGGGCTTCTCTACAATCTGCTCTGGTTGTAATTGTTTTTCTATTTCTTTCTTGACAACATCAACGTCAACGTCAGGGCTTTCCAGCATGACATTCAAAGTAAGAGCAACCTGGCCCATAAACTTCACTCTCTTTTTTCTATTCTCTTATCTATCTCAGCGGCGCTTTTCATTATGGCCCCTCAAAACCGCAGGAACATACATAGATGTTGCTCTTTCTTCTGCAGGACTCGCATCTCACAATTTCGTCTTTCAGGCACGCTGGGCACGCGAACTTTGTGAAATTGTCCTCTGACAGAACATTAACATGACAGGATGTGCACTTCATGTACCCTTCGCCTCCGGCGAATCGTACCGCCATATTAGTTCCGATGAATTATATATCATTTTATCATCACTCTTTGTTTTTTGATCGCAATCTTTTTAATGGTTCGTGAACAGTTCATCGCTGTCTTTCTATTGCTCTGCATTATTCAAGACCAAACCCTTAATTAATTTCTCTCTTCTTTTTAAGTTTGCAATAACACAACATTTGCATGCCCCTGTAGTCTAGCTTGGACAGGACGAGAGGTTGCGGACCTTTTAACGCGGGTTCAAATCCCGCCGGGGGCATGAGGTGACGGATGCGCCAAGATGAAGTTTCAGACTAGTAGCAAGGGTTTATCCATGCAAACTTGGCGGCACAACATTTACTAGAAGAAATTAGGCAAAGGAAGGCAACCGTAGCCGACACGCAGGTATAAAGTTCAATTTCTAGCTCTGAATGATGCGCTCAAAAATGCTGAAGCCTGAGATGCATTGATTCTCAGTCATCAGTCATAGGCAGAGTTTTTGCAATTGCCCTGAATTTCTTCGCACGTTCGTAATCTCCTATAGTCTCGGCATATTCGGCTGCTGCTATAGCATCCCATTCAAACGCGAAACGGGTGCGCTTTATGCATTCCTCACAAACGCTTTTGAGCAATTCCGAGTCGCCCGATCCTTTTGCAAGATATACAGCCCAGCTAAACATTCCAGCACCAATATAGTGCTGTGTTCCTCTTTCATAAACAAGCATGGCTCTTCCAGGACTCGTTTTCTTTGCTAATTTGGCTGCGTCTTCGAATAAGCATACATCTTCACCGAATTTAATTGCTGCTTCAATACCCAACTTTTTCATGACATATTCAATGCCGTCTGCGTATTTGTGGGTGTTTCTGAACACCTGAATTGCTCGCTGTATACCAAAATTGTGCTCAGCTAATGCTACAGCTATGTCGATGTTTCCTTTGTTTTCGTGATATCGAATTTCACTTTCATGCAAATCGTTTATTCTTTCGCGGCTCCATCCTATCCTCTCGGCTAATTTAATAGCACTGCTGTGAAAGCCGCCTTTTTGATAGTATGAGATAGCAACATCATATTTTTCCATTCTTTCTGCAAGTTTGGCAGCTCTAAGAGAGTAGTCGTCAAAACGGTCCAAAGTCCACATCGCTTCTTTATAATACCTATCAGCCTCCATCATATTGCCTATTCTTTTGGCCAGCACAGCTGCAACGTCTTTTTTGAATGAAATGTCCAATCCATATTGGAGTATAGCTTCTTCATAACCCTTCTTTTGTCTATTGATATGTGGCGTTTTAGCAATCAGTTCGTCAGCCTCGTCAAACATTCCAGCTATTTCATATAATTGGACTGCTCGTTCGATATAGCCGTTTTTTATAGCCAGTTGCGCAGCCCTAGAAATATTGCCAGCCCTTTCGTAATTTTCAATTGCCTTTTCAACATATCCGCGCTCTTCTGCCAACTGTGCAGCCCTGTCAAAATTATGCGCAGCTTCATAATTATGGATAGCCTGTGCTGTGTTCCATATATCTTTCTCAGCCAACTGAGCAGCAGCATTTCTCATTTTTGCATGTGAATCAATATCAGCAACATCAGCATTCTCATAAAAACGTATTGCACTCGAACGATCTCCATTTTTTATGGCTAGTTCTGCAGCTTCGTGAGCTAATTTAACGGCATACTTATCTGATTCAAAAAATCCTCCAAGACTATGTGCTTTTGAGTAAATTTTTATTGCACGTTCGTAAAGGTCCATAACTCGCCAAAGTTTCTCCGACCTTGAAGCCTGGCGTGCTAAAGTAGCAGCGGCATGTGCGATTTCAGGATAATCTATTGTATAATTTCTATTAACGGGGGACACTTCAAATGCAGATTCGTACACCCGCATTGCGGCACCAAGGCCGTATAACTCCAGGGTTAATTTAGCTGCTAGATCGAACCTTCCAATTCTTTCGTATTCGGCAATTCTTCTCTCCTTAGTGAATTCCCTGAATGATTCTATCAAATCCCCAAGCCAGCCACTGCTTTCTTTTTGTTTTCCCACATTAATGCACCCTAGCCTTCGAATTCTGTTCCATTGCGATTTACAATATTGTGAAATGTTTTAATCTATTAAAACACGCCAAGAATTGGATATTTTCATAAATGGTAAATAAGGTGGTTGCATAGCCCGAACAAACGAGTAATGGAATGCAACCAACTATCCGTTCTTTTTTGAGCTAAAACTAGGCTCCTAGCAACGTTTTAATACTTCAGGATCGTTATTCCAGCCGAAAGTAGGCGCCTGTTTTTTCATCCTACGCTCGCCGGGAGCATAGAGCAGAAAAACAGGCGCTTGTCTGGAGGGTTAATATTCACTTCTTCTCAGCCAGCTGTATAATCTCCTTTAGGCGGTAGCGGGAGAGCCATATCACCACCACAGAGAACAATATCACGAACCAGAAGGACACGAACCTGTCCAGCAAGACTCCGCCTGCTGCCTGGGATGATGTGAGGCCCAGGAGAATAAGGGCAGAGGATGTGCCGAATTCAAAGAGCCCAAGGCTGCCTGGCAGCCATGGGATTGTCAAAAGCAGCAGCATAACTGTCCAGATGACAAGAATGGTTACAGGGGAGAGGAATATTCCTATTGCCGTAAAAATTATCCATATCCGCAGCAATTCGAAGAATTTTATCCCGAAGGACAAGCCCATGCCAGCGGACATAATCTTTTTGTCTTCAAGGACGAGGCGGAACGACTTTTCAAACAGATGCGCATGGAATATTTTATTGACTTTTTTGAAGTGGCGTATTTTATTCAAAAGCCAATTCAGCAGGCGGGAAAGAACTTTTCTCGAAAGAAAGAGCTTCATGAAGCCTGCTGTGACCAGAATTGTCAGCAATGTGAATACAAGTAATGGCAGAAATAGCGGATATGGTATTGATGTGCGGAACAATATCAGGATCACAGCTACCAGCAGCGTGGAAGAAATGATGTCTATTATGGTGTCCATGAGGACAATCGCAGAAGATTTTGCGCTGCCTATCTTTTCCTTTGTCAGATAAATCATGAGGGGCTGGCCGCCTATTTTTGCAATGGGTGTTATCAGGCTGACAAAGTTGCCTGTTGTTGTTATGTAAAATGCATCTTTTAGAGACAGGTTTTTGTATTTGGACGACATAATCTTGAAGCGAACGGCATACAGAAGGAAAATTATTAACTGACATAACACTGCAAAAAATATCAGAGAGAGGTTGCTTGCAAGCACTATGGCAGTGACATCGCCTATGCCGAAGAGGCTGATTGTCAGCAGCATCACTAAAATGCTGAACAGAAATACGGTAATGCGCTTTCGCATAGAGTTTTACTGGTGAAGACAAATATTAAAACAATACTCATTATAGTTATTGTGAGGCAAGTAAATATACTCCTGACTGATTGGGGTTACAATCATGGCTGTAAAGAACTTCCTGCAAAAACAGAGAAAAAGGCCTGTCAAAATCTCTGTAATAATTCCCACGCTGAATGAAGAGAAATACCTGGAGACAACCCTGTTTCATATTGCACTACAGAAACCCCATGAAATCATCATAGGCGACTCGCGCTCGGCTGACAAGACAACAGAAATAGCAAAAAAATATGGCTGTAAAGTGGTGAGCTGCTCAGCTGGTGCTGCATCCATAGGCAGAAATGCTGCTGGCAGGGCGGCGAAAGGGGATGTGCTGCTGTTTATTGACGCGGACACTATAGTATTCCCAAACCTCCTCGATATTGTGGACAAGGATTTCAGGAACAGAGAAACTGCTGGATGGACCTGCAATATTTATGCATTCAGCCCGAAGTGGAAGGAGCATCTCATTTACAATGCGAGCAACAACCTTGTTGAATTCCTGATAAAATATGCGAAGAAGCCTCATGCTCCCGGCATTGTGATAGCTACGAGTAAAGGCGCATTTGAAAAAGTAGGCGGATTTGACGAGAACCTCAAAGTTATGGAAGACCACGACTTTGCCATGAAAGTCGGGAAGATAGGCAATTTCATATTTTCCAAAGAAACATGCGTTTATACTTCAACAAGGCGCATGAACAAGTGGGGCGGGTGGGGGCTTTTCAAAAGATACTCCAAGATTTACCTGACTTATTTTATGAATAAAAAGAAGTTTTATGATAATATTGATAACGTTGAATACCGCCCCATACGATGACAGGAGTTTTTTTATGTGACTGACATAGCGCTTCTGCTGCTGCAATCGCTGTGGTTCATTGCCCCGGCTTATGCAGCAAACGGATTTCCGCCACTGATGCAGGGCACACGCCCTCTGGATGGCAGAAGAATCTTCAGAAAACAGCGGCTGTTTGGCGACGGCAAGACGTGGGAAGGAACAGTTGGCGGTATCATAGTCGGCATGCTTGTTGGTATGCTTCAAATAACGTTCCAATCACAGCTTGGATATCTCGGGCTCGATCTTCCTGTAATGACAATGCCATTGGTTATAGCGCTCACTATCGGAACCATGGCTGGCGATGTGCTTGGATCTTTCATCAAGAGGAGGCTTGGAATAAAAAGAGGCGGCTCTGCTCCGCTGCTTGACCAGGAAGGCTTTCTTGTTATGGCATTTGTTTTCGCTGCTCCTGTGTACCAGCTCAATCTGATACTAGTAGCTGTGTTGCTGATTATCACGCCGCCCATACACTGGCTAACAAATGTAATAGGCTACTACATGAAGTTCAAGAAGACACCTTGGTAGAGAATTTATAAACATTTCTGTTTTCTTATATTGATGGTGGACGATGTTAAAGCCTATTTTAGAGGATACAGGCAAAGTGATATAGCACGAGAGGTACATGAACCAGAAAACCAGCGTATAGTTGGTTTCGATGCACAAGGCAGAGAAATCATTTGCTGGGATACTAACAATGCCTTTGTGGAAAATTGGAGAACAGAACGGGTTTATGATAGTAAAGGAAGTGTTGTTGCGACTAGAGTCTACAGAGGGCACTTAAGATTTATACGCAGACCTGGTAAACAATCACGTTTTGCTGGTAAGTTTTTGTATCTTGAGTTTTATGATAGGAGTCCTAATGGACCTCGAGTAAGCAGATTCAAGCCTAATGGCATTCTGGAGCGTGTTGACTATTTCCACAGAAGTATGTATAAATAAGCTTCTTCTCAAAATCAGAACATGCTGGTAGAACTGCAGTGCCACAGCGAATATTCAGGAGACACTGTGCTCCCTGTGAAGGATATAATTAGAAAAGCGGATGCTGAACTCGGTGCTATTGCTATCACAGACCACAATTCTCTTGGGGGATATCTGGCTGCAAAGAAGATGAAGAAGCGGGTAATACTGATACCAGGCACTGAGATAACATGCTTTTTTGGCCGGCAGAAAGGGCACCTCATTGCTTTGGGTGTTGAGTACTTCCCAAAAAAATATTTCAACAGGGCTGGTGTGTTTGATGTCATTGATTACGTGAAAAGCAATGCGGGCATAACAATTGTCTCGCACCCTTTCCGCAGTGCTAAATATTCATTCCACCAAAAAGACGTCTGGAAGAAAGCAGAGGCTATTGAGGTTCTTAACGGAAACACTCTCGCTTTCAGAAACACGCGCGCCTACACGCAGGCAAAAGAGATGAAAAAGCCCATGACATCGGGCAGCGATGCGCATATCCTGAAAGCAGTAGGAAGCTATGCGTGCGGAATAGAGGCGGAAAGTGTGGACGGAATTTTAACGGCGATCAAAAAAGGGCGTGTCGTGCTGCCGCAGAAATCTACAAATGCACTGGACATAATTCTTGGGAGCGCAATACGACGTTCGAAAAAGAAGCTAAGAAAAATAATTGGCAAGCGCATCTAGGCTGTAAAAGCCGGAATAAGCGAGGAGGAGGCCGAGAATAATTTTTCCGACAAGCGTTGCGATGAAAAATTTCTTGATATTATACTTAATTGCGCCACAATAGAGGGCAATAATATCATCAGGCAAGGGAGTAGCTGCGAATATTATGATCAAAAAGAAACCGTAGCGTCCATGGAACCATTGTTTTATTTTTCCTATCCACTTTCTATCACTTTTTTTTCTTTTCCTCTTTTTTGAAAGCTTCTTTTTCCCGTAAACAATTCCCAGCCCTACGCCATAGGCAGTGAGCTCGCCGATGGCTGAGCCGAATCCTGAGACAATTGCCACCCAAAAAGGATCCAGCAGCTTGCCTGCCAGGAAAACGAAGAGGAAAGAGGGCACAGGCAAAAATATGGATGCAGAGCCCATGAGGGAACCTAGAAAAACGCCCAGATATCCGAATGCGTGCACAAGGCTCAGAAGAAATTCAAGGACCATTTTTAGCACCGTTGATAGTATTTATAGATTCTGGCTTTTAAGACATTCTATATGCTTTCAGGCAAGAGGCAGAAGTTTACAAATATGGAAAAGACCATAGGCAAAGAACTCTCTTTTCTTAGTGCAAACTCATGGACAGCGCTCTCACTGGTATTCGGGCTTGTCGCAGCAGTCTTCGTTGCGAATAATGGGTTCATTACAGGAGCCGGAATTTTTCTCATAGCTGCAATGTGCGATGCTGTGGATGGCGCTGTGGCGCGCTATAGCAAAACAGCGAGCAAGGGAGGTGCTTACCTTGATACCATAGCAGACAGGTATGTAGAATTCTTTATAATTGCCGGGCTGTTCTTTTCAGCGTTGCCTGATTTTCTCCTCTCTATAAAGTTCTGGCTCCTTTTCTATATGTTTGGCGCGATGATGACAACGTATGCAAAAGCTGCTGCAAAGGAAAAAGGCCTGATAAAAGAAGAGATGAGACATGGAATCCTGGAAAGGGCTGAAAGGCTTTCGCTGCTGTTTTTGGGCATACTGCTCGCTGCCTTGAATGTAAGATACCTCACTTACATAATTGTCCTGCTCGCTGTGCTGACGAACATCACAGCCTTGCAGAGAATAAGGAAAGCGTTTCAAGGTTAGCGATAGATATGACTATATAAAATTATCATGTAATTTCTCTTCTGCTACTAATCTGTCGAGACGATTATCATGAAAATGTACGAAGCTACGATAATCATCCCTGCGTACAACGAGGGAAAAAACATACGAGATGTAATACAAAGAGTAAGGAATGTTTCCAGCAAATATCAAATTATAGTGGTGGATGACGGCTCGCAGGACAGGACAGCTGGACTAGCAAGACAGGAGAAAGTAAAAGTCATAACACTGGAAAAGAATTCCGGAAAAGCTTTTGCATGCCTTACAGGAAGCAGTCAAGCAGGTTGTGAGAAAATTGTCTTCATCGATGCTGACTTGCAGCTCAGCCCAGAAGAGATACCAAAGTTCGTGTCGGCACTGGACATATGCGAGCTTGCAATAGGTGTCAGGGATATGAAAGCAATTCCCCTGCAACGACGACTGGCAAATATTTTAGCGAGAAAAATGGTATCCCATGGGAGCCAGCAATTACATGATGTATTGTGCGGCTTCAGGGCTGTACGCAAAAGCGCGCTGAAAAAAATGTCGCTGAAACAGAGGCGCTATGAATTTGAGTCAGAAATGTTGCTTGCTGCTTTGAAAAATCACATGAAAATAAAAGAAGTTTCTGTGACAGTGAGCTATGAATCGTACAAGGGCATGAGTGTGATAGACAGTTTAAGGGTGCTGTTATACATACTTAAAAATAGGACAGGCAAATAGACTATAGGTGATGTTGTTGACATTGAAACAAGTAATAGTCATGAGGGGTGATTTAAAACTAAGCCTGGGAAAAGCTGCTGCCCAAGCTTCTCATGCAAGTGTTTCTGCAGCCCTCAAAAGCAAGAAGACAGCGCTAAAGAAATGGCAGCTTGAAGGGCAGAAGAAAGTAATACTTAAGGCGAGAAACCTTGAAGAGCTGATAGCATTAAAAAAGAAATGCGATCGTCTCGGGCTCACTAATTCTATAATCTCAGATGCAGGCCGCACTGAACTCGCTGCCGGGACAATTACAGCGCTGGGTATAGGGCCTGATGATGAAAAGAAGATAGACAAAGTCACGGGTTCGCTGCCGCTGTTAAAGTGATTAATAGAACCATTGATAGAATATTATAATGGAGAAGCAAAATAACAGCAATTTCAAGATGTATGTTGTAATGGTGATAGTTTTTCTTTCTGCTGTAATTATCGTCGAAGGGCTAAACAATCTCCCTACTTCTCAAAACAAGTATATCTTAGATCCTCTTTACTGCGAGAAGGATGAAGAGTGCAGATTCAAAGAAAGTTGTGGCTGCGGGTGTGAGCCAGAAACTGAAAATATATTTCAGTCAAATTCCACTTGCACGACTCCGATGTGTGAAATGCAATGCCCGTTGGTATCATATAAAACTGAATGTGAAAATTACTCCTGCATCATAGAAAAAACTCCTATGTTACCAATGAAAGTAGGAATTGAAGATGTATCTTCCTCCAGCATTAGGATAATTAATATCGGTTCTCTTCAAATCAACTTAGTCGATAAAGTTACAGTTTTTGTAGATGGCGTTGTTAAATCTTGTAAATGGTCAGAAGAAAAAATTTCTAATGGGGAAACAGCTATATGCACTATAGAAGAAGGATGCAAAACAGGACAAAAAGTTAGAGTAACAGTGCCATCGGGTGTAGATGAAGCAATCTGTCCTTGACACTAATTTCTGATTTTAAAACAGTTCAAGATAACATTTACTCATGAAGCGTTTCAATAAGATTAGAGGCATCGGAGGACAGGTCCTCAACGAAGAGGATTTTTTTGTCAGGGAAATTCTGACGAGAAAGTTTTCTGCATTTAAAAGGGGTAAACATGGGGTTGAGAAGATCTCCGGACCTTTTGTTGTCTTGAAGCTCACAAAACGTGGAATGACAACAGAAGAAGCAATAAAAAAGGTCGCTAGCATTTATGGGATTAAAAAAGACATAGGCTTTGCAGGATTGAAGGACAAGTTCGCAGTTACTGAACAATACATCACAATCAAAAACTTCTCTGGAAATAATTTCTGTAACAAAAATATGTCAGTGGAAAAAGTGAGGGTATCGTCCCATCCGATTGGTGCCGGCGATCTGGAAGGCAACAGGTTTGAAATAACATTGCACGACTGCACGCATATTAAAAACCTTGATGCGCTTCTGATCTCGCTGAAGACTGAGGGGATGCCTAACTATTTTGGCGAGCAGAGGTTTGGGTCGCATGGTGACAATCATGTGATAGGCAGATATCTTGTAAAAAGAATGTACACAGACGCTCTACAAATAATCAACAGGCACGAAAGAAAAGTTGACAACATCAAAAAAATAGAAAAAAGGAGGCTGAAATTTTTTGTCAATGCCTACCAGTCGTTTATATTCAATAAAATGCTTGACATGTATATAGCCAGACATAGAAAGCCATACTACAAAGATGTTCCTGTTGTCGGTAGCAAAACAAAAATTTATCATGACATCTTCTCAAGTATTATAAAAGGTATAATGCAAAAAGAACACATAACTACAAGAAATTTTCGCATTGACGACCTCAAGCTCTCATGCGATGGCAGTAGCAGACAGGCTTTTGTAAAGCTAAAAATAGAACGCATTGATATTGCAGGAAATACCGTAAGACTCACATTCACTCTGCCTCCAGGCAGCTACGCTACTGTAATGTTAAGGGAGTTGACAGGATGAAAAAGAAAAACAATAGTGAAAAAATTGTGCTTGCCTTACTATTTGTTTTTCTTTTAGCTATCAGATTATATCCTGCTTATACCAATGAATACCTCAAAGGCAGCGATTCATGGTATCACCTAGAACGCGCAAGATCTATGCTTGATGGAGATTTCTTTTATGACAGCAGAAATGCTGGCGGAGCTGTAAGTGCCTACACCCCTTTTTTTCATCTGATCATTATTCCTGTGCACTTTTTTCCTGATCCAGTGGCAGCTGCGAAATTTTTCGGGCCGCTTCTGGGGTTTCTTGGAGCTGTGGCTTTCTTCATGTTTGCAAGAAAAATTATGGGGTATAAAGAATCGCTGGTTGCGACATTTGTCTTTGGAACAGCTGTGGAAATAGTCAACACTGCGATGTTTTTGGCTCCTGTGAATCTTGCTTTCATATTTATGTTTCTTGCGCTGTTTTTTGCTCTTGATGACGAAAAAAGTGGCGGAAAGTTTTATCTGTCCACTCTATTTGCATCTCTTCTGGCTTTGATGCATCCGCTGACTTTCATTATGTTTATTATTTTTGCACTTGTTTTTCTGGATCATAAGGTGCTGAAATTTATTTCTATTCCGATCACTGTTTTTGTTTTGTGGATCGTTTTCTCGGCAGCGATAGTGGCACAGACCTCTATTATCTTGAGCAATCCGCTGCCTCTGGAAAGATATTTCTTTGGGGTGAGTGCACTGGCTTTTGCTTTTGCTGTCATAGGAATCAGAAAGGCACAGCCCAAGCTCAGTTTGCTCTTTGCGCTCTTGACATCTTATTCATTGCTCGTTGTCTTTTATCCGGATCGTGTCTTTACATATTCTGTCATAGCAGTGGCTTTGCTGGCGGGTATGGGGTTTGCGGATCTTTATCACAAAATATCACAGCACTATCGGTTCATCTTAATGATCTTTCTGCTTATATCTGCAATTCCTGTTTTTGATTACGGCTATGCGAAGACAGAAATGAGAGGCGAAGACAAATCAGTACTGGATTGGATAAAGAACAATACAGAACAAGATGCAACAATTGCGGCAAGCTGGCAGGTGTCAGGGGCATGGATGCCTTATGCTGCTGAAAGGAAGAATATTCTTGGGGCATTCCAGGAATCTGTTGCTGATTATCAGGAAAGACGGCGAGACCTTGCCGTGGTCTTCTCGTCCGGCGATAAAGAAAAAATAATAGAAACCATGCGGAAATACAATGCAACTTACATCTTTGTCAACAAAATGGAAGACGATGCCCTGTACAAGGGCAGCATAAAGAGATTTTCTGACATGTTTACGGAGGTGGATGGAAATGACTATGCGCACCTCTATAAAATATGATAAAAAAGTCATAAGTTCCGGCATAAACAAATACGAGACATTGGCAGTTTTCCTGATAGCACTGGCAATATTTTCTCTGCCAACTATCTTGCGTTGGACATATTTTGACAATCCAAGCATAATAGGGTTTCCTACGTATCTGCACCAGAGACAGGCATTGGATTTGGATGGCTATGATGAGTTGAGTTTTGGCGGGCGAGCGTATACATATCCACCGCTCTTCAGCTATGCTATTGCTGGCTTCTCCTTACTGATGCCGATACATATCGGAGGCATGCTGCTTGTTGCGATCATGGGAGCAGTTTCTGCGGCATTTTTTTATCTTATTGTCCGTGAGCACATCAGCAGGAAGTATGCATTGCTGTCAAGCATACTACTGATTCTAGTGCCGGGCACAATATACTTCAATGCGCATCTCTCAAGCAGGGCGCCGCCGTTTGCGCTGGGCATGGCTGCTATTTATTTTTTGCTGAGAAAATATAGTGCCCGAAAGAATCTATCACCATGGTTAGCACACAAAAACATCATTATAGCCGGGATTTTTTTGGGGGTAGCAGCATTGTTTCATCCAGAAACTGCGTTCTTCTTTGGTCTTGTAGGATTATTCAGAGCAGTGAAGGATAGAAGGATATGTATTTCGCTGCTGCTTGCTGTTGTTATTGCATCTGCTTACTATATTTCTTTTATTGCAACACACGGCTTTCCTGAATACAGTGCGCTGCATGAAGAATACAGGTCAAGACAGTACAGCTTGGAATCGACACGGGCAGAGACATTCTTTTTTGAGCTAGCTCCCAATGGCTACCTTAATTTTGCAATAGCAGGGCTCGCTGTTTTTGGGATTGCGAAGAAGAGGCATATGTTTCTTTTTTACTGGCTGGTACTTGCAATAGCTTTTGCACTTATCGCAGAGAGGTTTGCTGTGTACCTTGCTGTGCCTGTTGTTTTGCTTGCTCTGTACGCATTGATCATGATGGAAAAGAAAACATGGTTCAAGACTGCGCTGACATTGGTACTCATTTATGCAATAATGCTGGCTTCTGTAAAAATCTTTTATTTCGCGCAATTTTACCCGACAAAAGAACAATACGGCACAATGATTTGGATCAAGCAGAATACGCCGGAAAATGCTACAATTCTCAGCGATTGGCAGTGGGGGCACTGGATCGCTGGTATTGCGGAGCGCAGAAATTTTGTGGACGGCTATGCAGAGTATGCACCGAATGTCACAGCTAGGATAAATGAACTTGAACAGTTTTACAAGACATGCCAGATTCCTGAAGGCTACAACATCTCTTACATATATATGGAAAAATGGTTTGCAGCTAGCAAGAACATTACGTGTATGGACAAGTTCCAGCTTGTTCACGAGAACAGCGGCTTTGCTGTGTATAAAGTGTGAGCATGTTTTGGTTATTCAACAACATTTCCTTCGTTCTTGTTCCATTTATTTGTCACGCGCTTGCTGGAAGAACTTTCTGCAACAAGCACGACTGCCTGGACAGCAAGCAGAAGCCAGTAATACGGGAATATGAAGAGGTAGGCAACAAGGGTTCGCCATGTGAAGCCGAATCTAGCCATGTTCAGGAGCAGGTAAAGGAAAGAGAACAGCCACGAGAGAATAATCGCTGACATCAATGCTGTCAGTGCATATGCACCAGTCAAAATATTCACAACAACATCCGCTATGCCGTAAATGGTGAACCACTTTGCCAGCAATTCTACGGATGCCAAGGAAAGCGGCTGCGAGATAAAATTTCCTACAAACCAGTACACTGCAAATGGAATGTACATAAGGGCAAAAGCATACCAGAAGAGATGCATGGGAAATGCATAGTTTCCTATAAAATTCAGGCTGCGCGAGAAAAGAATGTCTGAATGTTTTTTGGCAACCTGCATAGAGCCGCGCCCCCATCTTATTCTCTGTTTCACAAGGCCGGTCAAACTAGAAGGAGCGGCTGTATGGATCACAGCGCGGGACATCACAGCATGGAAACCTGCTTTTCGCAGGCGGATTGTGACATCAATGTCTTCGGTAAGCGTGTCATTGCTAAATCCATGGATTTTTTCCAGCGCAGATTTCTTGAATGCTGCAAAGCCCGGCGTGACATACGTGGAATTGAGCTTGCTACAGATATGGCGCCAGCCAGAAGAAACAATATAATCTATATCCTGAAACCATGTGAACAGGCCATTGTACTTCACTCTTATTGCGCCTGAAGATGCTCCTGTTTTCGGATCAGCAAGTGGCTGGACAAGTGCCAAGAGGGATTGTTTTTCTATGGATGAATCTGCATCCATGCAAACAACTGTTTCAAACCGTGCTTTTTCAAGTCCGTAATTAAGCGCTTTGGCTTTTCCAGAATGGGGAATTGAGAAGAGCCTCACGGCTTTGTTTTTTCTGGAGAGTGCTTTTACAATTTCAGCTGTTTCATCAGAAGAGCCATCGTCAATGACGAGAACTTCTTTCTTGCTTGGATAATCTGCATTGAGGATGCTCTGGATTGTTGCTGCTATGAAACGTGCTTCATTGTGCGCTGGTATGATTATAGAGACTGGTGGCGTGTACGTACTTTTTCCCATTCTTCTTGCTGGCAGCAAAAATATTGCAATAGCTACTATATGCACAGCTGCGAGCGCTGCGAACAGCACTGTTAGGATTAATTCTAAGGACATGTTTGCACCCAGCCGTATGACGCCAGAGGCGTCAGTAACTGTTGATTATACTGTCTTAACTCTTTTTCATACTTGCATAGGGAAGCAATTGGGGCAATGAAAAATTTTCATTGCCTGTTTTCTGAATCATAGTCCAGTGCATGGGCTGGCTCCTCAGCACTTTTATAATCCCATGGCATACGCTCAGGGAGACAAGGATTCCTATTGTGAGGGCAGAGAAAAATACAATTGGGACAGAGTGCAATCTCCTTTCTTTTCCCAGTGCCACAATACCGGCAAATGTGAAGCCGGATGCAAGGATGAAATTTATGAGCACATCTGAAACAAGGCGCGGGATATTTATGTCAGCAGGATTACCTGTCATGAATGAGAGGGCGCCAAAAAACATGAATGCGACCAGGAAAAAGGATGAGATATAGCCCAGCATTGTGGCGGACAGCAAGGCGCGCTGCAGCAGAGAGAACTTTCCAAATAATATTGATTTTTTATGACGCAGAAACGCGCTCATATTACCATAAGCCCATCTGCGCTGCTGCGTGCGCAGGCCGCGCACATTGTAAGGCACTTCTCCCAGGACCTGAAGATCAGGAAGATAGCATGTCTTGTAGCCCTGCGTAAGGGCGCGCACAGAAAATTCCACATCTTCTGTAACACTGCCTTCTAGCCAGCTGCCCAGCCTGACAAGGACGTCTTTTCTCACAGCCTCTGCTGAGCCGAACAACAGCGAGACTCCAGCACGGTTGTTTAACTTTGCGAGGAGATTGTGATATACCATGAGCACTGTGCTTGCGAATTTTGAGGTAGGGCTCTGCTGCATGTTCATGTAAGCCCATTTGGCCTGGACGCATGCTATCTGTGTGTCTGCAAAAGGCTGGATTATGCGCCTGAGAAAATCTTTTGGAGGGACAAAGTCTGAATCAAACACTACTATGATCTCGCCTTTTGCATAACGCAGCATGTTGTTAAGGTTCCCTGCCTTGAAGCCTGCATTTGAGCCGCGCCTTATAACTTTTATCCTTCCTCTGTATTGGCGCGCAAATGCATCTATCATTTTTGAAACTTCGGGGTCAGAGCTGTCGTCGCCTATAAGGATTTCATATTTGTTCTTTGGGTAGTCCATCTGCAGGCATGCTTCTGCACACCGCAGCGCCACAGGCTCGTTGAACGTTGGGATTTGTACTGTAATTTTTGGAAATTTCTTCATCTGTTTGTTTTTGTAGCTGCGTGCCTTATGGAAAAAGCCGCTTATGCCCAGCAGATAAAAGAATATGGAAAATATAGCAACAGGTATGACAAGCCCGTGAAATATCTGCGTTGATGCATCGTGAACAAATAGCTTGAGCAGCTCCAGTTCTAGCATGCTAATAATTATAAAACATTCTTATTAAAAGTTGTTAGTGTTAAGGTTGTCGAAAGATTGTAAACTTAAGACTCTAGATTGGCGAGAGCAGGAAGTTCTGTGAAATGAATGTCAGCAGTGCCAAGGTTACTGCAAGGGCAATGGTTATGGTCACAGCCTGTTTCTGTGTTTTATTCATGCCCACCTCAATGCCCACAGCAACAAACACAAGTGACCATATAATCCCTATTAGTTTTACAAAGCCATGCGGAATCCAGCCAAGCACAAGGGCTGGTGTTGCGGCATAGGTGACAATAAAGAATGCCTTCTTAAAGGACTCTTTGTCAAGTGTCCTGAAAACCATCAATGCAAGCAAGGCTGAAGTTATAAAGACGCCTCCTAGTATGGACAAAAAAAATACTGCAATACTCTCAACTATGCCCATAACCAGCTTGACTGTTGTCCAGCCAGCAGCTATGGTCAGTGCACTTAATGCAGAAAATATCATTCCCAATACAGCAACTTGTGTCAAATCCTGGATAAAATGCGCTTTGTTTTTCTTGAAAAAGAGGTCAGAGTCTTTTAGTAGTATCTTCATGAACTCACTCCTTTTATGTCACTGATGCTGTTGATATCAAAAACAATGAGCACCAGCTTATCAGCAGCCAACGACAAATTTTTCTGGCTTGTGCCCTGCAAGAGCACGGTCTTGTCCTGCAGCGTGATGGAAGTCTCTGTGGCGCCTGTTGCAGGACCCTTGAGCCAGAGTGTAAGGCCTTTCAGTGCTGGCTCTGGGATGGGCTCGCTTCTGAAATTGTACCATTGAGTCCCATTGTCGGAAATGAAGTAGTAGACATCAATAGTTGTGCCTTTTCCCTGGGACGCGAAATAGAAAGGAATTTTTGCATTGATGTCTATGAGCACTATGCGGAACATGCCGTTGTCAAGCTCGTCTGTGCCATTGAAGACTATGTTAAGATGGCGCTCATTCTGGAAGAGGGTAAAGATCTCGGGCTCGCTCTCCGCTTTCACGAGAATGGATTGCCTGATGTCGTTGTTGAATGTGTATATCTGCGTGTGGCCTGGGATGGTGATTTCTGTTATGGGCAGGTCCTGCTGCACGCAGCCTGCGACAAGAACTACAGCAATGAGTGCAAAAAATACATGTCTCATTTTTTTTTCACCTTATCCTTGACAACAAATGCCAACAAAATCTCTCCGCCTACTTTTAGGCCAGCTTTTTGCTGTCGCTTAAGATAAATGCCACCATTTTCTTCTATTGCATCAGTAACTTCTTCGTCATAATTAAATGCAGTCGCATCTTCTCGCAGTGTTATTTGTAATGGCATTATCGTTCTCGTGCAGCAAAAAATAAATAGGCGATGCCAGAAACTTATTTTCTCGGCCTGCTGCGGGGCCTGCTATAGTGCCAGTAAGCTCCTGCCAGGATTATAATCAGCAGAACAACGAGATAGGCAAATGTCATGTTGGTGCTGGGCTGTTCTGGGAAAAGAGGCTGCTGTATTGGCTGGGGCTCTTGAGGTGGTGTTGGTGATGGTGATGGTTGAGGCGGGACAATCTGCTCTGTTACAACTGTTGCAACAAGCAGGCTTGCTGCTCTGGAATTAAATCCGCCAGGATATGTCCATACGGCAATAAATTCATAGCCGCCGGTAGCTGCAGGTGCTGTCATTGTGTATGCCAATGTGATAGGCGAAGAGAATGCTTTGCTGAATTTCCAGTGCAAGCCGTTGCGGGTCTTTCCCTGGTAATCTCTTACCTGGCTGTCAAAAGTGACATCAGAACGGGAATAGCCGGACACTGACCAGTCATTCAGGTTCCAGCCATTTGGCACAAAATCTGCCAAATCAAAGGCTGTGAGAGAGCCCTCGGGATTTATTGTGAATGAGACAGTAAAAGCAGAAGACGGATCTACGACAGACGGCATGTTTCTGTCCACGCTTACTGCGAATGCGGGCGTGCTGAGCAACAGGAATACTGAGATGATGATTATTAGTTTTGCAGCCGCTGCAGACAAATCATCTTGCAATATTTTCGTCTTCATTTTCATTCTATCACCTACTGTGTTCTGTAATATGAATCTATTAGTCCTATGAGGTCAAAAAAGTTTATTTTGCCCTGATAATACTGGTCAATCTTGTTTATGATGTCAAAGAATGTCACCTTCTTTGAGCCTGTGACTGCGTATGCAGAGAAGCTTGTAGTAGTGGACTCAAAGATATAATTTGTTCCGTCAAACTTCAGCTGCTGCGTAGGCAATGCTACCCACTGCTTCCCTACGAGCTTTTTCAGCGTTGTTGTCTCAGGGGCAATGCCATTTGCAGTGAACCACGTTTTCGGGACCTTGAACTGGATTTTTGCCTCTGCAATCTTATTGTTGGTGAAGGATGGGACAATTTCAATATACTTGTACACAGAGCCTTCTCCGGATGAAATAGCTACTGTGGCATCTGCGGGCTTTGTAACTTCTTTTACTGTTATTGTACCGGACAAAATTGTGTCTGCTGCTTTGACTTCTATGTTTGCAACAGGTGTTTGCGTGAAGACAAATGACCCAGACTCTCCTGTCTGCAGATTTGAATCAGATGAGCCCGAGCTCTGGACATTGCCGCCAACAGCGCCTGCTCCAGAAGAACCGCCTCCACCGCCGCCTGTAGCAGTAGATGTACAAGTTCCGATAGAGCCTGCGACATTACAATCCTCGCTTGAGCCGGTACAGGCAGAGTTGCAGCAGTAGCCATCAGAGCAGAAACCTGATGTGCAGCCGGCTGCGGAGAAGCAGGCAACGCCATTATTGGACGTGTTCATGGTGAGGTTGAATGGGTGCCAGCCAATGCCCCAGGGCTGGGCAGATGCATTTGTGCCGTTCATTGCTATCACAGTCATGCTGTTCACAAAGAAGGAAACGTTATCGCCGGGATTGCCCGGAACATTAACGATGTAGTAGCCGGGGCCTTTGTCGCCAATATTTCCTACAGTGAAATTAGTCACATTGGTCACATTGTCGCTGTTCACGCGTGTCTGGACAACTGTGCCATTGGCTGCGAGAGTGCCGTTGATATAAACGTAGCCGACATACGTAGAACAGCAGCTCTGGGCAGTCACGGCAGACGCAAACATTATTGCCAGCAGGAAAGGCAAAAGTACTGCATAAAACATTTTGGATTGCATTTGGTATGAATGTTTACTCATGCTCTTACCACACCCGATAATTATATCATAAAAGTATAAAAGACAAAATCGTTTCTGCTGCTCACAGCTCAAACCTGTCGGCAACTGTCATATTTATCCAGTATGGCTTGTCATTAGTGTTATTAATGTACTTCAGGTCGCTGCCTGCCCAGTCTGTGACGTTGAAGGACTTCCAGCCGCTGCTTGTGCCGTCTGTGTTGTAGTAGACAAGGCTGTAGTTTCCATTAAGGCTCAGGTTCAGGATGTACGTGATGTTCCAGTTCTGCGTGTTCGAGCTGTTGTAGCCCATGGTTGTCAGCACGCCTGTCTGCGGTATGAAAAGCGTGTTCCAGCCCTTGTTCAGGCTCTGCGTGTAGTTGAAGTTGCTTGTTGTGTTTATGGAGAACCATATTACAGAGGAGCTGGTCATGTTATTTCCTGAGGAGTCAGAGCAGCGCACATATCTTGCATGCACTCCATCCGCCAGGCTTGTCAATGTGAAGTTGTGAGTTAATGAAGAGCCTGTCATTGTGTTGCTCATGTTTACATAGGCGGTGTCTGAAGTATCGAACTTGCAGGTCGCTGCCTCGCTTGTGTTGACCAGCAGTGCTACTGATGTAGAGGATTGTGCAGAGCCGGCTGAAGGACCAACAGCCAATACTACAGGCGCTGTCAGGTCTATTGTAACAAAGGCGGCTGTTGCTCCTGTCGTATTTTCATTACCCGCTGTATCTATGGATGTCACTGTATAATTCCATGTTCCGTCTGTAGGAACATCGTTGGAGTACTTAGACACATTACCAACTGTCGCCACCAGCTGCGAGGATGAGCTGACTGCGCTATTCAATGCACGGTAAATGTTATAGCTGCTTGCGTCAGCTGAAGTTGATTTGGTCCATGTCAAGTTGACTGTTCTTTGCCCAGGCACCTGAACTGCTGCCAATCCTGAAGGCGCATTAGGCGCTGTTGAATCTGCGATAGTAATCGTAAAGCTTATCACTGCTGATGTTGTCATGTTGTTTGCCGAGCTGTCAGCACACCTCACGTAGTATGCACTTGTTCCATTTGCAAGGTTTGTTACATTGTGATTATGAGTTGTGGAGCTTGTGTTTCCGAATGTTGTTGAGAGATTTACATAAGCCCTGTCTGTTGTATCGAACTTGCATGTGGCTGTCTCACTTGTGTTGGCGACAAGTTGCGCAAAATTGACAGTTAATGTTCCACTTGGTCCGCTTGCCAGCACCACAGGCGCTGTTGTATCTATCGTTACAGCAGATGCTGTTGCTGCAGAGCCCTCGTTGTTTGAGGTATCCACAGCAGTAACAGTGTAATTCCATGTGCCGTCTGCTGGCACTGTATCAGAGTACTTGGTTACATTGCCCAGTGATGCTATAAGCGGCGATGTTGTGGTTACAGCTGAACCATTCGCTCTGTAGACCCTGTACTGGACTGCATCGCTTGAACCGGACCCAGACCATGTAAGATTAACTTGCTGAGTCCCAGCTACCTGCACAGCAGTGAGATTGCCAGGAGCGTTTGGTGCGGTGATGTCGCTTGTGATATTAGTGGTAAATGTAATTACAGATGATGTTGTCATGGCATTGCCTGCTGTGTCCTGGCATCTGACCTGGTAGGTGTAGGTTGTCGAATTCACGAGGCCTGAAACAGTCGCATTGTGCGCTGTGGCAGCGCCTGTCATGGTGTTGGCCATTGTATAGTATGACTGGTCTGTTGTGTCATAGCGGCAGGTGGCATTCTCGTTTGTTGTGACATTAAGGCTCACGGATGCTGCAGTAATTGTGCCATTAGGTGATGAATTCACAACTATAGGTACTGTCTGGTCAATTGTGAAGCCGACTGATGAGACGTTGGTATTGTTGCCTGTGTCGTTGGAGAAGACCTTCAGGGTATTATTTCCAACGCCTGCTGTGAGTGTCTGGTTGCCGCAGTCTGTGATAGATGAGTTTGTGCCATTCAACTCGCGCACGCACTGCAGAGGGGTGCCTGTTGTGTCAGAGGATGTGAAGTTCAGCGTTATGTTTGTGTAATTGTAAGATGTGTTAAGAGGCGATGTGATCGTGACAACTGGGCCCTGGTTGTCGTAGGTGAATCCAATTGACGTCACGCCTGTGTTGTTCAGCGTGTCATTTGCAAATACCTTGACTGTGTTCGCTCCAACAGCAGCAAGGAATGTTATGTTGCCGCAGCTTGAGAGAGAGAAGTTCACTGTGTTGTTCTGGAACACGCATGTGACTGTTGCATTGTCTGGTGCGACAAAGTTCAGGGACTGGTTCTGGACATTGGTCGTGATGTTTGTCGGGGAGTTTATTGTGACTACAGGCGCGATCTGATCAACTGTGAATGTGATTGCGGATGAGACGCCTGTGTTGTTTGTGCTGTCGTTTGCGAAGACTTTGACCGTGTGCGCGCCTATTGCAAGCGATGTCATTGTTGTGTTGGCGCATGAAGCGATCGAAGTGTTGGTGCCGTCGAGCTGGCGCACGCATGTATCTGTCGCGTTGTCTGTGACAGTGAATATTAGTTGTACAGAGGAATTGACTACTGTAGAGTTGGTAGGTGCGACCAGGGTGACTGTAGGCGCGATCTGGTCTACTGTGAACGAGATGGAAGAAACATTTGTATTGTTGCCTGTGTCGTTGGAGAAGACCTTGACGGTGTGGGCGCCTGTTGCGAGCCCTGACAAAGTTTGGTTGGCGCAGCTTGCTATTGTCGTGTTCGTACCGTCGAGCTCGCGGACGCACTGGATAGGCGTGCCTGTGGTGTCAGAGGACGTGTACGTCAATGCAACGGAGGTGGTATTGATTGTCGTGTTTGTAGGCGATGAGATCGTGACAACTGGCCCCTGGATGTCGTAGGTGAATGAGATTGACGACACATTCGTGTTGTTGCCTGTGTCGTTGGAGAAGACCTTGACTGTGTTTGCTCCCACTGCGGCGAGGAATGTTATATTTGCGCAGCTAGCGATGCTGAAGTTCACGCTGTTGTTCTGGACCACGCACTGCAGCGGCGTGCCTGTGGTGTCTGATGAAGTGTAAGTCAGGCTCTGGTTCTGGACGTTTGTCGTGACGTTCGTCGGCGCAGTTATTGCTATCACCGGACCCTGGTTGTCGTAGGTGAATCCAATTGACGTCACGCCTGTATTATTCAGTGTGTCGTTGGCGAAGACTTTCACTGTGTTCGCGCCAACAGCAGCAAGGAATGTTATGTTGCCGCAGCTTGAGAGGGAGAAGTTCACTGTATTGTTCTGGACAACGCAAGTTACTGTGCCGTTGTCAGGCGCGACGAAGTTCAGGGACTGGTTCTGCACATTTGTGGTGATGTTTGTCGGGGAGTTTATTGTCACGACTGGAGCGATCTGGTCGACTGTGAATGTGATCGTAGAGGATGCGTTCGTGTTGTTGCCTGTGTCATTGGAGAATATCTTGATTGTGTGGGCGCCTATCGCAAGGCCTGTCATTGTCGTGTTGGCGCAGCTTGCTATGCTCGTGTTCGTGCCGTCAAGCTGGCGCACGCACTGCAGAGCCGTGCCTGTCGTGTCCGAAGACGTGAATATCAGCTCGACTGAGGAGTTCACGACTGTGGAGTTTGTAGGAGCTATCAATGTTACCACTGGCCCCTGGATGTCGTAGGTGAATGATTTCTAGTAGCTGCCTGTTTTTTTCAGCGTATCATTTGCGAAGACTTTCACTGTATTCACTCCCACTGCTGCGAGGAATGTTATGTTGCTGCAGCTTGAGAGCGAGAAGTTCACTGTGTTGTTCTGGACAACGCAAGTCACTGTGCTGTTGTCAGGCGCGACGAAGTTCAGGGACTGGTTCTGCACATTTGTGGTGATGTTTGTCGGGGAGTTTATTGTCACGACT
>JACQNX010000077.1 GCA_016202875.1 Candidatus Aenigmatarchaeota archaeon
GCAGAAGCTTTATAGACCAGTACAAGAAAACATACAATTCTGACCCTGTGAATGACTGGTTCGCGGGCTCAAGCTATGATTCTGTTTTTATTATAAGCAATGCCCTGCGCAAATGCGGGGGAGATACTGAATGCGTCAAGAATTTCCTCTACAACATGGATTGGTATGAAGGCACAATTGGAAGATATAAGTTTGACAGCAAGGGCGATGTTATCGGCATAGTTTTTGCTCTGAAAATTGTAAGAAACGGGGCTTTTGCTTTGTATGATGCACCCTGATCTGATGAACAGGTATATTTCAAATGCCGCCTATCTTGCGCTGATATGCGTGGGGGAGCTGGCAGGCAAAAACACGACCTACCCGTTTTTGCCGAGAAGCCCAGGAACCGGCAGATTCGCAGATTTTAAATACATGTATGACATGTAATATATAGGTGGTTTGATGCAGCTCAGCGTAAGAGATGTTGATGACAGCGTATTCAAGAAATTCAAGGCTTGGGCAGCTGAAGAAGACATGCCAATAGGAAAAGCGCTCACCATGGCTATGGACCAGTTCATAGCTTGGAGAGACACTAAAATTAAGCCAACGGATATTAAACCTCTCAATCTCGGGAAACGTGCAAGGAATCTTAGCGAAGAAATAGATAAAGTTTTGTACGGTGATTAGATTTCTATATTAATTGACTCAAGTGTTCTGGTTTCAGCCTATAGTGAGACAGATAAAAATTATGAAATAGGGCGTAAAATATTGAAAGATATAGAAAGTGGAAAGTATGGAGAATGGTTTGTATCGGACTATGTAATTGATGAAACTTTAACTGCCATGTTCTCGATATCGAAAAATAAAGAAGAAGTGGCAAAACTTGGTAAAAATCTTCTAAAGGCGTTCACACTGCTCAGCGTGCCTCATGTCATATTCCTTGATGCTTTTGAAATATTCTCGAAGAAAAATAAAATGAGCTTCACTGATTCCACTTTACTTTCAATGGCAAACAAATATGGTATTGAATACATAGCCACATTCGATAAGGAAATCAAAAAGCATTTCAAAAACTGTGTGGATTCGTGAATTGAAAAATGGTCCTCGAGCAGCTCATCGTCAACGGCATCATCGCGGGCGGCATCTACGCCCTTGTTGCGATAGGCTTCTCGATGACCTACGGCCTGCTGCGGTTCCTCAACATCGCCCACGGCTCGCTCTACGTCATCGGGGCGTACCTCGCGTTTGTGTTCTTCTCCGCGGGCTTGCATATTGTAGGCGCTTTCATCCTTGCGGTCATCGGCGGCGCGCTTGCCGGCGTCGTGATGAACTATTCAGTATACAAGCCGCTTCGCAAAAAAAAGTCCAGCTCCCTCATCATGCTGCTGGCTTCTCTCGGCATCTTCATATTTGTTGAGAACTTCATAATCGCGGCATTCGGCGCAGAGGTGAGGACGATAAGGACAGGCCCTGTGACGCAGGGCATGGACTTTCTTGGCGCCATCATCACGCAGACGCAGGTCGTGATAATAATTGTTTCCTTGCTGACGCTGCTGCTGGTTGAATTATTCCTGCTGAAAACAAAAACAGGAAAGGCTATGCGCGCGACAGCAGACAACAAGGACGTGGCGCAGGTTGTCGGCATCAATGTTGAGAGAATTACAACTTATACATTTGCACTTGCATCTGCGCTTGCTGCGAGCGCTGGCGTGCTGATAGCGATAGAGCAGAACCTAGAGCCGACGATGGGGTTCACTGCGATTATCAAGGGCTTTACGGCAGGCGTTGTAGGAGGGCTGGGCTCTGTCAGGGGAGCAGTGGCAGGCGCATTTCTTTTGGGATTAGTTGAGAACATCGGGATATGGTTCCTGCCATCGGGCTACAAGGACGCGATTGCGTTTGTAGTGCTTGTAATTTTCCTGCTCTTCAGGCCGCAGGGGATTTTCGGGAGGAAGGAGGCGTGAAGAGAAGAACGCAGTGGATTGTAATAGTCATTGTAGTTCTTATTCTGGCAGCTTATGGAACATATTTACAAATGCAACAACCAAAAGAAGAAACAATAAAGATCGGGGCAATACTACCACTAACCGGACTTTATAGCGAAAATGGTCAAAACTCGCTCAGGGGTTATGAACTTGCGGTTGGCGAAATAAACAGTAAAGGCGGGATAAATGGCAAAAAAATCGAATTAGTTATCGAAGACCATAAGGGGGATGATAATGTAGGCGCAGTAAATGCTTATCATAGCATACAAGCTAAAGGAGTAAAAATAATACTTGGACCAAATCATAGTCCAACAGGCCTTGCTGTTGCGCCTATTGCGTGCCAGGACAAAGCATTGCTTATTTCCCCGTCTATAGGCACTAAAAAATTCTCGCCTACCTGCAATACTATATTCGATGTCTGGCCGGTAGACTATGCAAACAGCAAAAAGCTGGGAGAAATCGTGGTTAGAAAAGGCTACAAGAAAATTTCTATACTAGGCTCTGTGCAAGAATGGGAAAAAGAACAAGCAGATGCCGCAAAAGAAGGTGTTCTGTCGGAGAACGGAAACCTTGCAAATTTCATTATAACAGACAACAGCCCGGCAATCGTCAACGCAGATATAACTAAAATAATAAGTTCCGGAACAGACGCAGTAATATTCACAAACTATGGATACATGGATATCTACGCCAGAAAACTGAAGGAATTTGGATCGGATGGAGATTTTTTTGTTGTAATCCTTGACGAGACAAGAAAGGATAACGCCCAAGGAGCTTTTGAAAATGCTATAGTAATCTCGTCCTACTCACCTACCCAAGAGTTTATAGAGAAATTTTCACGCAAATACAACACCAAACCGGATTTTCCGGCAGATACAAGTTATGATGCAGTGATGATTTTAGCCAATTCAATAAAAGAAACAAACAGCACCGATCCGCCTGTGCTTTCAGAGTATATGCTGAAAATCAAAAATTATGCAGGGGCGTCCGGCAACTTTTCATTTACATCTTCAGGTGACGTCACAAAAGAGCCCATATTTCAAACTGTTCAGAACAACACCATAGTGATGTATGAGGGATGAAGATAGCTTTCGTCATCCTTGTAATTTTCCTGCTCTTCAGGCCGCAGGGGATTTTCGGGAGGAAGGAGGGATGAAATTACTAATTATTTTATTGTTAATTGGGCTGGTTGCAGCAGCTGGATGCGTGCAGGAACAGAAAATGCGAGAGACCGAACCATACAAGTTCGGAGCCGCCTTGCAGCTCTCCGGACCTCAGGCGTTTTATGGAAATTTAGTCAAGTATGGCATTGAGCTCGCTACTGAAGACATAAACAGCGCCGGCGGTATCAATGGCAGGCCAGTTGTAGCGCTTTTCGAAGATACAGCCAGCGACCGTGCGCAAGCAGCGGAAGCTGCCCAAAAGCTCATCCAGGTTAATAGGATCGATGCACTCTTTACGATTACGCCATGGGTTGCTGGTGTCGTTGCACCGATTGCCGAAGAGAACAAGGTGCCTTATATCTATATAGGATCAGTTAACGTCTTTGCCTTGAACAAAACATATGTCTTCAAGGATTATCCTTCGCCCCAAGACCTCTGCGAAATCCTGACCAAGAAAGCCCTTGAGGAAGGGCACCGCAAAATCGCACTTTTCGGGACTAACGATGAAGTCACCCTTTTCTGCAGGGAGGGTGCCGAACGGCTTACTAACTTGGATGTATTTGAAACCTACAATTATGGCGACAAAGACTTCAGAACGCAATTCACGAAGATAAAAGACAGCGGGGCTAGCGCATTGATATTATATGCACAGGTGGCAGACTGCCCGACCACCTTCAAACAGATCAAAGAACTTGGAATAAGTGTGCAGCTCCTTTTACCTGTACAGAGCTTTGCATGCGGCAGCGCCGATAATACCGCTGCAAACGTTGACGTATTGGAAGGCTCGTATGGGTCGGACATCGCCCTTGACGAAAACCGCAGAGATACAGCATTCGTGTCGTTCAGAAAGAGACTGGAAGAAAAAGGCTGGCTTCTCAACATCAGGGGTAGCGCACTTGCCTACGATGTTGTCCATGAAATGGCGAAGGCCTATAGCGGCTGCAACAACAGCCTTTGTGCCGTCAATAACATCAGATCATTGCAGATGCAAGGGCTTACCGGAAATATCAGCTATAATGGGACTCAAATAGTCAAACGCCAAGTGATGCTAACGAAATTCGTTAACGGCACGTGGGGAGAGTAGCATGAATAATGCTTTTATATACTTTAGTATTAATTTAATATTAAAATGATATTGGCGATACCATGAAGATAAGAGGCAAGAACGTTACCTACTCTATGCACCTCTTAGGCAAACTTTACAGGGAAGATCACTTGGACATCGTTAACAATATACTGAAAACCGGGAAGTGGGAAAAGAAAGGTGGTTAGAGAGTTCCCAGACAGATTCAAAATAATAACCATAGGTGGTAAATATGAAAAGATATACCAGATGTGAATGCGGCGGAGAGTTGAAGCTGGCTGAAGTAGAAGTTGTGCCAGGTATAAAGAGCGAGGCCTACAGATGCGAGAAATGCGGGGAAATGGAATTCACAGAAGAGCAGATGAGGGAAGCTTTGCGCAAGAAAGAGAGAGCAATAAAAATAATGGTCACCCGCAAGCTTGGCGAGATTGGCGGCTCTTTGGTGCTTAGAATACCAAAGTCAGTAGAGAACCGGATGAAATTAAAGGCCGGCGAAGAAGTCAGCGTTACAGTAGAAAAAAACAAAATTATCATTGAGCCTGCATGAATAGCAAAAAGCTAGCTGTAAGAAGAGACTCTCATGAAAAAAGAGCGCAGTGGCAGGCGCCTTCCTCAAGCAAGCAAGAGAGCTCGGAATAAATGCTACCATCATTAGCATGTCAGAGGCAGAAGATCCCAATGTTCTCGAATCTGCAGGAAATGCTGCCGAAGGATTTATCATATCTTCATCAGAACCTGCTATAAAAACGGACAGCATCAAGCGCTTTGAAGAAAGCTACAAAAACAAATTCGGCAGACTGCCAGATGTGCTGGCTGCAAACGCCTATGATGCACTGCATATACAGATTGCAGCCTACCAGAAGTGCCTAGGCGGGAAAGAATGCATGAAAGCCGAGCTGCACAAAACAAGCAACTATCCAGGAATCAGCGGCCAGATAACAATCCAGCCAGATGGCTCGACATCAAAGCCATTGATCTTAAAAATTGTCAGGAACGGCACGTTCGTGAGGTATGAGGAATGAAGGCGTGCTCACGCTTCAGCGGGCTTCGCGATTTTCCATAGTATGTCGACGTAGCTCCTGTAAGATTCTGCAACTTCTTCGCTGTCTACGACTATTACGGTGATTATCTCAAACATTAGCCAGAATGTTACCTTGTTTCCAAATATAACTGTTACTACAGGACTCTTGTAGCCTTTTGGCAGGAACCTCATGTTAAAACCTTTGATTTTGATTTGTTTTGCACCTTCCATGCTAAGATATCTTCCCTTAATGCCAAGCTTTTCCATTTGTTTATACCATCTTTTGTGGAATTCTGGAAAAAGCGACCGTGTCCTGTACTGGTCTATGCCTATACCTATTATTTCTTTCCCGGTTTTCACGGTTTCTCTTGTCCCCATGCTTATGACATTCTTGGCGCCTTCCTTGCCCTCATAAACTTCTACTTTTGGCCTGCTTTTGAGCGGTTTGTAAATACTTTTAAGATCTGGGAGGACTTCTTCCACTGCCTTCTTTTTCTGCTCAATAAAAGAAACGAGGCTCTCGGGGTCTGCAGGGATGAAAAATTTCTTATTGCCCTTGATCACAGTGCTGGTCATCCCCTTTTTGATCAGAGAATTAAGCGTGTCGTATGTATTTGTTCTCTGCTCCCCAGACATTTTCGAAATCTGGGCAGCAGTAGCCTCCTTTAGCCTTAGCAAGTTTATGTACGCCTCTGCTTCCCGCTTTGACAAACCTGCCTCTATGAGGGATTTGACTTCCATACACAATAATTATGTATTCGTATTTATATTTGTATATTTTTATACAACATATCTTTAAACACTACCATGTAATAATAACTCTATGGTGTGGTCGAAATACACGGTCCTTGCAGTGTTCGTTGCAGCAGTAGTTATTGCACTTCTTGTTGCGCTCAATACAGCGCAGCGAGCGGAGACAATAAAAATCGGCACAGACTATGCACTCACTGGGAATCTAGCGCGATACGGCGACTGGGCAACCAGGGGAATTAATCTGGCTGCTGAAGAAATAAATTCACAAGGCGAAATTAACGGGGAGCATGTTGAGATTATCTTTGAGGACAGCAAAGGCCAACCGTCTGACGCTGTAACTGCCTACAACAAATTGAAAAATGTTGACGGCGTAAAGTATGTCATCACCTTCCAGAGCAGTGTCGCATTGGCAGTCGCAAAGCTGGCAAATGAAGACAAAATAGTACAAATGGACGTTTCCGCCACTACACCGTCATACAGCACGCCAGATGATTATACTTTCAGAAGCGGCATAGTCGCGACACAGCTTGCCAAAGAATCTGCAGACGTACTGTTCAATAAGCTTAATGCAACAAAAGCCGGGATTCTTTACATCAACAACGACTTTGGCAGGGGGATGTTAAACGTTTTCAAGAATTCTTACAAAGGAGAAATAGCTGCTGAGGAGAGCTTTGATCAGGACACTTCTGATTTCAGGACGCAGCTCCTTAAGTTAAAGGAAGCAAACGTGAGCACAATATTCCTTGTTTCGCACATCAAAGAAGGCGGGATCCTTGTCAGGCAGGCTAGAGAAATGGGGCTGAATGCAAAATTCTTCAGCGATGTCTATTCTGTGGAAGGTCCGGAATTCATCAATACGGCAAAAGATGCGGCAGAAGGGATAATCTATGTTTCCCCGAAATTTGATGTGAACGGGACTGATCCAGCTGTTTCGTCATTCGTCACGCGCTACAGAGAAAAATACGGCGAAGAGCCTGTCGTGTTCGCAGCGCAGGCTTACGACGGATTAATTGCGCTTGCCAAAGCCCTGAAAAACTGCAAATACGAAGACACGGATTGTGTGAGGCAGGAACTGATGAAACTGGACATGGAGGGCGCATCCGGCCATATCAAGTTCGATATCAATGGCGATGTCCAGAAGCCTGTGGAATTAAAAATAATTTCAAATGGAACGTATATGACATACGGTGGCTGAACTGCAGTCCTCCCCTTCGAGAACCTTACAGGCTATTTTTAACAGCCTGCGCTAATCGAGCTCGATCCCTATTCTTGTCATGCTTTCGGGGGACAGCCCCACGGTTTCGCCCTTTTGCAGGCCGTACAGTTCGGTGATTTCTTTGGGAAGCGTTATCACAAGGCTCTGGCCGACTGTCCTTATCTTCACCCTAACGCGGCTTTTCTTCAGCGCCTCAAACCTGCTTATTTTCAGCGAGTCCTCGGGATGGATGTACTCCTTTTTGCACTTTTTGCAGACCCAGCCCCTTACTTCGTAGTCTTTGTATTTTACAGTGCTTCTGCCAGCCATGCCACCGCATTCGCACGGTATCTCTGTCCACTTGTTAATGTCCACCTGTTTTGCCGACATGGATAATCCTCCAAAATGAACCTTCCCGCCATTCTACCAGCGCTGCAACAACCCTGATCTCTTTGCCTTTCCTGTAAAGACATCTTTCAACTGTACTTTGCGCCCTTCTGCTTCTTGAGCAGTCGTAGCCTTGCTCCAATACATCCTTGACCTGCCACAGGTTTAGCATAATTTCATCCATTTCCCTCTGGCAGTCCTTGGTCGGAACCAGGGGCCTCCCTTCGAACAACGGATATTCATACATAGATTTCTAGACTTATATATCTTTGATTGAATATTTAAAGATATCTTAAGATATCTTGAATGGACACAATGCGGCCACCAGAAATATATAGCAATATTGCAGAAATAAACTTTACAGGAGTTTCTGGACAAATCTATTTTGGCAATAATTATTATCCAGAAAATAAACAGCCTATGCTGGAAATTATATCTGACGGAACTTTTGCGGGGTATGGTGGATGAAAGCGCTGGGACACATGAGCATATTTAAGCTATAAGCTGCAATTAATTAATGGTGATATTATGGAACACATTTATCCTGAGCTGAAGAAGATAGAGAATGAGCTGAAAGAGATAAAGGTGATGCTGAAAACACAGGGTGAGAAGAAACCTGTAAAACTTGGGGGCATGCTTAAGGGGGCGAAGATTACAGAGAATGATATTAAAGAGGCCAAGAAGTCGCTGCTGAAACCAAGGGATTAGGATGTATGTTACTGACACCCATAGTTTTCTATGGCACCTTCAAAACGACGGAAAGCTCAGCAACAAGGCGAAATCTGTTTTTGATGCCTGCGACAATGAAAATGAAGTTATAATAATTCCTTCTATTACCCTTATAGAGTCTATTTTCATATGCGAGAAAAAGAAAATTGAAATGAAGTTTCAGCAAATAATAGAAAAACTAAAGAATGCTTCTAATTATTATGTCTATCCGCTGGATGAAGAAGTAGCCTGTGAATGTAGCAAGATAAATTTGAGAGAACCTCACGACAGAATAATCGTAGCGACCTCAAAACTGATCGGCGCGCCGCTTATAACAAACGATGAAGACATTAAAAAGTCCAAACTTGCGCAAATAATCTGGTAATAAGAGATAAAGGTAGATTAAATGGTCCTCCCCTACTTCGAGAATCTTGTGATACTGGGCTCGATATTTTCCATATTGAGCGTGTCGCTGAACCTCTCTATGGGCTGGACAGGGCTGTTCAACCTCGGGCATGCGGCTTTTTTTGCCATCGGAGCATACGTTTCTGCGCTCCTGGCACTGGGCATAGGAATGCCTTTCTGGGTCGCTTTGCTGGCTGCAGGGCTTTTCGCGGCTGTGTTCGGCTATCTTGTCAGCATACCAGCGCGCAGGCTTCGCGGCGATTACCTTGCGCTGGGCACGCTGGGATTCGCGTTCATCGTGGAAGCAGTGCTCAAGAACTGGACCGACCTCACGCGCGGGCCGCTTGGCATCCCGGGCATCCCAAAGCCTGAGCTTTTCGGGTTTGTTTTTTCTGGTCTGGAAGCATATATGTTGTTGACAATTGCATTTCTTGCTGTCACCATCTTCATCATTCACCGCACAGTCAACTCGCCTTTCGGCCGCGTGCTGAAGGCAATAAGGGAAGACGAGACAGCCGCGCAGACGTTGGGCAAGAACAGCTCACGGTACAAATCTCTTGCTCTCACGATCTCCGCTTTCTTTGCAGGCATCGCAGGGTCGCTCTACGCGCACTACATAACGTTCATAGACCCGACAAGCTTTTCGTTTCCGGTGCTGATACTGCTGCTGTCCATGGTGATAATCGGCGGCACGGCTTCCATAAGAGGCTCGCTCGTGGGCGCATTCCTGCTGATACTGCTGCCCGAGCCGCTGCGGTTCATAGGGCTGCCTTCCAATCTTGTGGGCGCAGGGAGGCAGATGATATATGCTTTCCTGTTGCTGGCGATACTGCTGAAGAGGCCGGGCGGGCTGTTCGGAGAGTACGTGTTCAGGAAGAAGAAAAACACATATATGGGGTAAAATTTCCTATTTACCCATAGATTTAAATACTTACCCACTCATAATAAACAAGGTGATTTTGTGCCGATATTAACACTTGATGAGAGGCGAAGAATAACACTGCCTAAAGACGTAGTCGAGGATTCGGAACAGCAATTTGTAGCGATAAAAACAAAGGACGGAATTTTGCTCAAGACTCTGCCAAAGGACCCCATAGCGGCGCTGCAGAAAGAGGGGGAAAAGCTCAAGGGGATTTCAAGAAAAGGTCTAAGAAAAATGGCGTATGAAGAGGCACTAAAGGAGGCCGGGAAATGAGCATATACGCAGATACTGATTTTTTTCTCGCAATAGCAAAAAAAGAAGACTGGCTCAAAACTAATGCTCAGAAGTTGCATAATGAACACAAAGGAAATATTGTCACAAGCGTGCCAACTATCGTAGAAGCGTCATTAATCGCCAAGAAGAAAGGCATTGATGACATTGAAAATTTCATAGGTTCCATCTTCCAGATAGCTTCTGTGGAAGGCATGAGTGCAGAAGAAGGTGTTGAAGCAGCGCATTTAATCCAAGATGAAAACGTAAATGTTTTTGACGCCTTTCATGCTGTGCTCAGCAGAGGCAGGCCCATACTCAGCTCTGAGCACATCTACGACAAACTGGGCAAAAAGAGGGTTAGATTGGAATAAAAAACCTTGATGACAACATTCCTCATGAAAACAGCGCACGATGTGCTGAAGACTTATTTCGGATATTCTGATTTTCATCCACTGCAGGAAGCCATTATCACAGACATTCTCGAAGGAAAAGACGTCTTCGTGCTCATGCCCACCGGAAGCGGGAAGTCGCTCTGCTACCAGCTGCCTGCTGTCATAAAGAATGGAATAACAATTGTCATATCACCTCTTATCGCGCTCATGAAGGACCAAGTGGACAGCCTGCGGGCAAACGGCATAGGTGCATCTTTCATAAACAGCGCGCTTACGCCTGCTGAGATAGAAGATGTTAAAACACGCATGCTTGAAAACAGAGATAAAATCCTCTACATCGCCCCTGAACGGCTGACATCAAAAGACTTCCTGCCATTCCTCAAAACGCTAAACATCAGCCTGTTCGCCATCGACGAAGCTCACTGCATTTCCGAGTGGGGCCATGATTTCCGCCCGGAGTATCGCAAACTGAATCTCCTGCGGCAGCATTTTCCTTCTGTTCCTATTGTAGCGCTAACTGCAACAGCAATCCCGGAGGTGCAAAGGGACATTGTCCATCATCTTGATCTCAGGGAACCGAAGATGTACAGGGCGAGCTTCAACAGAAAGAATCTCTTGTATTATATAAGGCCAAAAAAAGACGCATACAAAGAGATTACTGACTATCTGCGCAAACGCCCTGGCATATCGGGCATCATCTACTGCCAGAGCAGGCAGACAACTGACCTGCTGGCAGAAAAGCTGCGCAGTGACGGATTCCGGGCCCTTCCATACCATGCCGGCATGCCTTCAGACATGAGGACTGAGCATCAGGAGCTTTTCATACGCGATGATGCAGAGATCATTGTTGCTACCATAGCCTTCGGAATGGGGATCAACAAGCCGAACGTCAGGTTTGTATTTCATTATGACCTTCCGAAAAACATTGAAAGCTATTATCAGGAAACAGGACGAGCTGGAAGGGATGGTTTGCCGAGCGAATGTGTTTTGTTTTTCAGCTACGGCGACAAGGTAAAAATAGAACATTTTCTTGAAAAAATGAAAAATCCGGGCAAGCGGCGAATAGCTTATGCAAAACTGCAGGCCATGATCAGTTTTTGCGAGCGCGCTGAGTGCCGCCGGAAGATGCTTCTTGGCTACTTTGGGGAAGTGTTTAATGGAGAGTGCAACACCTGCGACACATGCCTGCAGCCTCCGGAAACTTTTGACGGTACCGAGATTGCGAAAAAGGTATTTGCCTGTATAGCGGATAGCGGTCAGCGTTTCGGGACAAATTATATAATTTCAATTCTGACAGGCAAAGAAAGCAGAAGATCGGAGCTCTATCATCACAGCTCTTTGAAATCTTATGGCGCGGGAACACTGCATTCATCGACACAATGGCATGCATTTATCAGAGAGCTCGTGCACCGGGGCTGTCTTGATGTTGCCGGAGACAAGTATCCGGTTCTCAAGCTCAACCAGCGAAGCATGGACATTTTATCCGGCAAAGCAACTATTTTGCTGGCGAAACCCGCGGAGAAAGAACAGCCATTACAAGTGACCAGAGAAACACAACGCACAGATATTTTTGATTCTGCGCTGTTTGAAATATTGAGAGCCCTGAGGAAGAAGATCGCAGACAGCGAAAATGTCCCGCCGTACATCGTATTTCCCGACATCACGCTGAAAGAACTTGCAACTTACTATCCGCAGGACACAGGGGGATTAAGGAAAATACGCGGCGTAGGGGAGATAAAGCTCGAACGCTATGGAAATATTTTTCTTGAAGCTGTCAGAAATTATTGCGAAAAAAATGAAATCAAACATATCAGAACAACAGCGCATAAAGAAGTTATTTATCCAATGGCTTATGCACCATGGACATCTGAAGATGATCTGCGCCTGCAGCAGGAATATTCAAAAGGCAAAAACATAAGAGAACTATCGAACATTTTCAGGAGAAATCCGGGAGCTATTCGTTCTCGTTTAAAGAAAATAGGTTTGATTGCAAATTTCACTCACTTCCAAAATGAAGAGATGTTTAATGCAAAATATAGTTATTCCGACACATTCAAAAAAACACTTGAGCTCTGCATGCGGCGTATGACCCTTGAACAGATAGCTGCATCAAGAAATCTCGCCACAAGCACAATAGCGACTCATATAGAAAGGCTTATTATGGCAGGCGAGGACATAAATATTGACAGCTTTGTTGCAAAGGAGAAGCAGACAGCAATCAAGGACTGTATGAATCGATTAAAAACGCAGACGCTCACGCCGCTGAAGGAGCAGCTTGGAGACAACTATTCTTATGACGAACTGCGCATAGCGCGGGCAAAAATAAATGCTGATAGCTCCGGAAAAGATGATGTCAATGGAACCTGAAAAGCAGAGCAATTTTATAGAAGTAAATGGGAAAGCCTGCCAAATCTTTGTCGAAGAAAAAGACATAAAAGCATCTTATGCGCGATTTCTGAATGACAAGCTTTGTATCGTGATTTCCTCAAGACTCTCTGATGAAGACAAGCAGAGGGCTATAGAATACTTCAAGAAAAGAATGCAGAAGCCAACACAAATGCATAGAGGATGAATGGGACGAGGCATACGACCTGCCCGTTGTCAACTCGCCGCGTATGGGCGAATGCGGATATACAGGCTGATATCCATGAAACGGATAACGGGAAAACATCAAAGACTTCAAAATGCCATGGCCGGATGTTGTGAATCCGTTTTGGAAGAAATAACAATTCTCAGTTCTTTGGTGCTGTAGACTCCCATATTTGCGCCAGTCTTTCATTTACCTTTTCATATTCTTCTCGCTCAAGAGGACATGCATCCGGCATGCTCCCATGAAGATTGTAATATTTGTAAAGTTCCTCAAATTCTTCTATCATCCGGTACGCCTCAGGATTCCTTGCCCAGTTTCTCAAATTATCTCTGTCAGCAAACATGTTAACCAGCCGGTATTCTGTTGCTCCTCTCTCAATCAAATAGGAAAATACGTCACGAAAATTATCATCGCTTTCATCAATATTTCTGTCGACACGGTAAGGTACGTTATCTAATAAACACTGAAATCCAATTTGTCTGCTGGCTCCAATACATGTATTTTTGTGCACGAACAGATTAACTTTCATAACATTCACTCTACCAAAACAGCCGTCCCGTTCTCGACCACAAAGACATGCTCGAATCTCGGCGACATACCTGTCTCGTCAAAATCAACAACTCCTGTCGCGCCCTCGATATGAATTTCATAAAGCCCGCTCTTGACCTCTTCACGGCCGATTCCTTTTGCACGGACAGCAGCATCCACTGCGTACATGGCATCGTAACCCACTGCTGTCAGCTCAATGATCTCGGGATCTTTTCCATATTTTTTAACATAAGCCTGCCTTAATTTCTGCAGCTTCTCATTGTTCGGGACATAGACATTGGTGTGATAAACGCCTTCTGCCGCGCCCTTTGAAACGTCTATTTGATTCTGGTTTAGGCCATCGGCGCTAAGCATATAGCCTTTATAGCCGATTTCTTTTGACTGCTTTACTATATAGCTCGGAAGAAGTGTAGGCGCATAAATCGCGTCCACTGCTTGCGATTTCTCGACAACCGTTCTGAAGTCTTGTTCATTGGGATTAGTTCCTTCTAATATTGCAACTGTTCCTCCCAATTGCTCGAATTCTTCTTTGAAAGAAGAAGCAATAAGCCTTGACCAATCGTCGAAAGAATAAACGACAGCCACGTTTCTCACACTTTTACTATATGCAAATTTTGCCATTGAATGCGCTGCGGCCTCTGTGGAAAAACCTATACCAAAAGTATAGTCTCCTTTTTCCAGTTCTTTGTTCGTATCGAAAAGGACCATAAGAGGTGTTTTCTCCTCTTCGAACACGCCCGACAATGATTTGCCTTCGTTCGCAGCTGTGACGAAAGATACGTCTACATTGTCTATGTCAATCAATTTTCTCCCGGCTTCCACAGCCTTCCGGACTTCTACATTGCCATCATCTTCTACGATAAGCCTGTATTGAATATCGCTCCTTTCATTAAGCTCTTCTTTGGCAATTTCCAGCCCTTGTCTGAGAGCATTTCCAAATATTGAGTAATCGCCTGTTAGAGAAAGAATAGCTCCTACCTTTACCTCTTTCTTTCCTGTTGCCTGGCCAGTAGGCTGCAAAAGAATTATTGTAGTTGCGAGGACAATCAGAATTACTACAACAATAACTATTTTCAAAGACCTTTTCATTTCCACCACACCATTTGTAACTATGAATAAGTGGTAATATTAATGTATGCTGTCGTTTTACCGACAACAATTTAAGGAGATACTGCAGTAAATAATGATGGAAAACAGGGATGTGCTGATAGAACTGGGGCTGTCGGAGGGCGAATCAATTGTTTATCTGGCGCTCCTCCGGCTCGGGGAGTCGCAGGTCAATAAAATAAAGGTCCATACAAAGATGCACCGGACTACTATATACGACTTCCTGGACAGCCTTGCAAAGAAGGGTCTGGTCAGTTATGTAATAAAGAATAATATCAAGTTCTACAGCGCTGCACACCCTTCGCGCCTTGAGGATCTTATCAAGGAAAAGCGCGAACATCTGGAGGAAATAGTTCCCTCCCTCCTCAAATTGGCAACACTTGAGAAGAAAGCATTGAAAGTTGAGGTTTGCGATGGGATCGAGGGCTTCAAGACATTTGTCAAGAGAATGACAGAGCGCAAAGGAGAGCTGCTCGCATTTGGGATCGATGAGAGCCAGTTCGAAACGCGCTTCCCGTATATCATGAAGGCTTATTTCAAAAAAGAAGCAGCGCTTAACCTGCAGGAGCGACTGATAACCAGCAAAGGCATCAAATTCATATACAAAAAGAAAGGCCTCGCATACCGCTATATAGACAGCAAGTTTTTCTCCCCCGTGCCGACACTTATCTGGGGAGTGCTGACCATATTCATAATCTGGGAGCCCCTTACGATAATAATCATAGAGAACAAGGACCTCGCCGACGCCTACCGCAAGCATTTTGAGCTTCTCTGGAAGATCGCGGACAGGAAGCCGTGATTTTATTCAGGAGCGAAATTCAATTTACAAACGGCTAATGACATCAGATTTAAACATGCCAACAAAATAATTAGCATGCTGTCAAATAAAAAAGGCAATTGGGGATTTGTGCTTTCAAAAGAGGCTTCTATTACCGAAAAGGAAGCCGCAAAGATCAAAGAAATGATTAAAATCTTTGAAAAAGAATACGGCTTTGATTGACTTAAATGGTGCTACTATCGTTACTAGAGACAGACATTACAAGGCTGTCCGCGGGCTAAAGATATCTATGGTGAGTTAATGCTCCTCCAAGCCAAGAAAGTATCAAAGCGTTTCGACGGCATAACCGCAGTTGACAGCTGCAGCTTTGACGTGAAGGAGGGCGAGATTCTCGGGCTTATAGGACCCAACGGCTCGGGCAAGACGACCATGTTCAATGTCGTGACAGGCGTACATGATGCAGACAGCGGAGCAATTGTGTACAAGGGAGAAGACATCACCGGCTGGCCAACAGATGAAAGGGCGCGCTTTGGCATAGGCAGGACATTCCAGCTCATCAGGCTATTCCCCAGGCTGACCGTAATGGACAACATGCTGATCGCGCAGAAATACGCGCACGCGGAAAAATTCTGGTCGCAGCTTTTCAGAAAGAAACATGTAAAAGAAGAGGAACTGGCGAAGAGAAAAAGGTCCATCGAACTGCTGAAAATGGTGAACCTGCATGAAAAGGCAGACGACCTGACTGAGAACCTCAGCTACGGCCAGCAGAAGCTGCTGGAAATAGTAAGGGCGCTTGCGATGGAGCCTGAATTGCTGTTGTTGGATGAACCAATTGCTGGTGTAAACCCTACAATGACAAAGCAGATACTTGGTCTGATCAAACAGCTCAATGAAAGCGGCATGACCATCGTGATGATTGAGCACAACATGAACGTGATGATGCGCTTTTGCGACCGCATGGTCGTGCTTGACTACGGGAAGGAGATCGCCATGGGGAAGCCGGCGCAGATCAGGAAGAATAAGAAGGTTGTAGAGGCGTATCTGGGGAGGAAATAATTACCATAATGTTTTTACGAGACCAGATTTTATTATTTCTTCATCTTTCGTCAGTACTATGGCATCCTGTATTTGTGCAGTTGCAACTATAGCCCTGTCATGCAACTCTAGCTTTTGGATTTCTGCCATTCTCTTTGCAATTTCCAGATCAAGCGGCATGATGATGAAATTACTGGTTTCCTCAAAACGTGAGAGCATTTCCTTAACATTGACTACTATTTTGCCTTTTTCGGCAAGCCATAGAGTCTCACAAAGAACTATAGTAGGCACAAAAATTATTTCAGAAATTTTGCTTTCTTGATTTCATCTTCCAGTTTTTTCTTTTTAAGTGTGGTCTTAGCCATTCCGCTAAAAGAAACTGGCTTTTTTTTATTATTTTTGACGAATTTTTTAATTTCTTTAATTTCTTTTTCTAGATTTTCAATTCTTTTTTCCATGTAATCCATAAAACCGCCTGAGATTATATAGCGCAGTGGCTTATAAACAAATCTGTGATGCAATAACTAACTTCTATAATGCCTCTTAATATCACAACGGCACATTTGTATTGGTAAAAAAGTGATCAAGGCTTCGCAACTTTCCATACAGAGTAGAAGTAATTGCGCATGTCATTGGCAATTGCCTCGGATTTTATGATAAAAACCACAAACGGCTTTCTGAAAGAAGAGATGATTACACTATTACCAATAATGTCTATGTTGCCAGGCGTAGGGAAAGAAATAAACCTTGTTTTTTGCAAGCGCCTCATCTGCCTGTAGATCTTAGTTTGCGTGTAATCTCTGTTTGCAATACCTTTCACAACTATTTTTTGGCTTTTTACTAGTCTTTTGTATAGAGGAGTAAGCGCATTTATAATATCGATCATTTCTTCATGATGCTGATAAAACCACAACCATTCTCCTTTATGCTCTTTCAGCGTTTTCGTATAAGCAGCCTGCAGCCCTTTTAGGCCAAGATAAATTTCAGCTTCCTGCTCAGGTTTATTCTTTCTCATCTCATTTAGCAGTGGAATTATTTTTTCAACTATTTTATAGTTTTCCAAGAAGTCTTTTTCTTGCCGTTCTAAATATGTTTTCAGGGCATCAGGCTCTGCTGCCTGGAAATACTTGACCTTATTTCTGACTACGAATGACGCCAATCCTTTCCCCATAAGGCGCTGAAGAACTTCGTAGATGTTAGAATATGCTATTCCGGATTTTTTGACAATAGGGCCTACAGTAGAAGATCCAAGCTCTATCAATGCAATGTAGACATTTGATTCGCCCTTCGTAAGCCCCATTTTCATCAATTGCTCGCTGCCAAGATGCATGTTACCACAATACCAACAATGCTTAAATATACACACCCTGTACAGGGGGCATAAATGATAAATTGAAATTCAATTATCTAGTACTCATGAAACGGGTGTGGATTGGCACAGTCGTGATAATAACAGTTGTAGCTGTTATTGCAATCTTCAACAATTATACTGGTCAGGCTGCTGGAGAGAAGACTGTCAGAATAGGCGGCGCTTTTGCCTTGAGCGGATTCGGCTCTGGGTGGGGAGAGGTGGAAAGGAATGCAGCGATATTGGCCATAGAGGAGGCAAACGGCAATGGCGGCATTAATGGAAGAAAGATTGAACTGATTGTAGAAGATATAGCATCGTCAAATACCAAGACAGTTTCTGCTGTTTCCAAGCTGATAAACGTGGACAAAGTCGGCGTTATACTAGGGCCGTCATGGCTGGATACATTTAACAGCGCATCCCCGCTTTCTGATGAAAACAAAGTGGTCATGATCACACCGAGCGCGTCTATAACCGCGATAAAAAGCGAAAAGAACTACAGCTACATATTCTCTACGTGGTACAGTCCGGATCGAGAGGCAGAAGCGCTTGTGAAATATATTGAAAAGATGGGTGCAAAGCGCGTCGTATTTATTTTTCAGGATGATCCGTACTGGCAGGACTTGACAGGATATTTGAAGACCCAACTGAAACTTTCAAATCTGGAACTTAGAGAAGACTTCAAAATTAAACCGGAAGAGACAGATTTCAGAACAGTTTTATTGAAAACAAAGAGTCTGCAACCAGATGCAATAGTCTTTGGCACAACAGGAGAACAGAGTCTTTTGTCTTTTCTGCAGCAGCGTGCTGTTATTTATCCGGAATCAATGCTTTTTACTATGACCTACATCGAGGAATTTGCATTTAAGGACAACTACAAAGGTCTGCTAGAAAACGTCAATTATCCATCTCCACAACAACCTGATTCAAATTTTTCAGAAAAATACGAGAAAAGATTTGGCAAAAAACCTGTTTTTTCCGCTTCTAATTCTTATGATGCGGCTAACATGATAATAGCAGCTATGAAAGAAGGAAATATGGATGCTGAAAGCATAAGGACATATCTTCTCACCAAGACATTTACAACTATTACTTTTGGCGAAGCGCGGTTTGATGAAAATGGCGGTTTGGTGGGTGGTAATTTTGTCAACAAGCGTGTCAAAAACAATACAATAGAAATTGTGGCAGAGAACACTTAAAAAGACTGACTATAATTAGAATTATGCGATATGCTCTGGTGCTATTTCTTGCTGCTGTTATCGCAATAAGCGGATGCGTTTCGCAGCCAACAGGCAACGTCACTGTAAGTGGTGAGAACAAGATAAAGATAGGCGCAATCCTGCCACTTACAGATGCTATAGCAGATTTCGGGCGGTTTGTGAAAGACGGCATAGAATTCGCCCGTGAAGACATAAACGACACCAACTTAGAAATAATCTACGAAGATAACCAATTGTGTAGTACAGATCTTTCGGTAAGGGGCGCGAGGAAGCTTACAGATGTGGACAGGGTCTCTGCAGTAATATCTATGTGTGCAGAGACTGCGCTGGGCATAGCGCCCATAGCCGAAGATGGCAAGGTTGTATCTTTTTCTGTCGGTGCGCTTCCTGACAGCGTGACGCAGGCAGGGGATTACACATTCAGGAACCAGGTCAGCGCAAAGTACGAAGGTCAGTTTCTTTCAGATTTCGCCCGCAGCAGGCTGAACGCAACGACTGTGGCGATATTTTTTGTAAAGAACGACTATGGCGTAGGTGTGAAGGAGGGCTTCAAAAAAGCTTGGATAGAGGCAGGCGGTGCGATTGCTGCAGAAGAGGGCAGCGACACAAACGACAAGGACTTCAGGACGCAGATAGCAAAGATAAAGGCCGCGAATCCTGATGTCGTCTTCGAGGTAGCAGAATTCCATGGCCTGTTTGCAAAACAGGCAAAAGAACTCGGGCTGAACAAGACCGTTCTTTCTATACAGACATTTCAAAATCCGGAAACCTTAACCTCGGCCGGAGACGCAGCTGACGGTATTCTTTACACCTATACGCTTAACGAGAAAAACCTCACTGAAAAACAGAAATTATTTATCAGCAGGTTTAAAGAAAAGTACGGATACGATGCTAATGTATGGAACTTGAACGCCTATGATGCATTAGTGATTCTATACGATTTAGCAAAGAAATGCAACAGCGACTCAACATGCATGAAGGACGGGCTTTACGAGGTAAAGAATTATGAGGGCGTTGAGGGCACGATAGGCTTTGACGAAAACGGCGATGTCGTGAAGCATCTTGCGATAAAGACTGTCGTGAACGGCACGTTTATGGTGTACGAAGGATGAATGCATAAAAAGACTTTAGTGCTATTTCTAGTATGCTGCGTGCTGCTCATCTAATAACATTGTCAATTGCCTTAGTACTTCTGGTTTCTGGCTGTGTGCAGCAGCAGACAGACACAGTTAAGATCGGCGCAGTGCTGCCGCTTACAGGGTCTGTCAGCGTCTACGGTGAATATGCACGAAATGGAATCGACCTTGCCCTGGAAGATCTTAATGCAAGCGGGAAGAAAATAGAAGTTGTCATTGAAGACAGTAAGGGACTGCCTTCAGAAGGCGTAACCGCATTTCATAAATTAGCTGCCGACAACGGCATCAAGGCAATCATCTCTATGACAAGCTCTGTTTCTGTTCCCCTAGTTCCGCTGGCTGAAGAGAAAAAAATACCGCTCATAATGACAGTGGTAGCGGCTTCGAATGTAACAGACAAAAGTGTATGGGCATACAGATATTTTCATAGCGCTGACTTGGAAGGTCCGGCACTGGCAAAACTTGTTATTACATATTTGAATGTGACAAAGATCGCTATCTTATATGTCAATGACGAATACGGCGGATCAACCTACAGGGCTTTCAAAAACACATGCGAGTCCCTCGGCTGTACAATAACCGCTCAGGAAACTTTCCTCTTTGCCGATACGGATTACAGGACGCAGCTGCTGAAGATAGCAGATTCGAAACCGGACGCAATATTTATTGTAGGATTTTCGCAGCATCTGCCCACAATCTATAAGCAATCAAAGGAATTAGGCATGGAACAGACGCTCATCACAACAAGCGGAATGTCTGTCCCGGCGATTATCAACAAAACAGGCAGCGCAGCCGAGAACTCCTACCTGACAGTCAGCTACTACTCTGCAAATCCTGATGATCCCGGTGTCAAAAGATTCAATGACCGCTACAGAAGCCGTTTCGGCACAGAGCCTAGCTACTTTGCTGCCTATATCTATGATTCGGTAATGATGATTGCCGAATCAATGAAAAACGGCACAAGCAGAGAAAATATAAAGAACAGCCTGGCAAAGATCTCTTATTCCGGCCTCATGGGCAATGCGTCCTTCCTCGAGAACAGAGACGCCAACATGCCGGTATTTTATGCTGCAATCAGGAATGGCACACTGGTACCGATAAAACAGGTGTAACTTGCAATTTTTACACCACAGAAACTACTTAAGCTTAGTTATATAAAATATAACTGGTGATGGGAGTGCAGGAAGTAGAGGCTACAACCAAGAAGTGGGGGAGTTCGGTGGGCATAGTTATACCGAAGGATGTTTTGGAGAAAGAGAAGATAAAGGTGGGAGAAAAGGTTCACCTTTTTCTAAGAAAACCTGTGGACATAAAGAAATCCATGAAGGCATGGGAAGATATGCAAAAAGCCGGTAAAGAGATTTCAAAGAGATGGAAAGGCCCTTCTGCTGTAGAGGAGATAAGGCAACAGCGCACAAAAGAGTGGTGAAATGCTCATTACTCTAGATTCTTCTGTAATTGTTGCAAGTGTCATGGAAAAAGAAGAACATCATGATGCCTGTGCAAAATTAATGAATAAGTTATCTAAAGCTGAGTACGACGCTGCTGTGCCTTATTCTGTTCTGGTGGAGGTTACAGCATCGGTCAAAAGGCGTACCGATTCCGAAGAACTAGCCACAATAATTGAGAATGACTTAAAAAATATATCCTCGATAAATTTTTTTGAGCTTTCAGAATGGAGAACAGAAGAAGCAGTTGTGATAGCAGCGAAAACTGGTTTAAGGGGCATGGATGCGATTATTGTTCAAATTGCGAAAGAGCATGACGCATCGCTAGTCACCCTTGACAACGAGATCGTACAGCGCGCGCAGAGTATTGTTAACATCATAAAAATTGAAGACATACTAAGCAAGGAAAGAAATGGAGAAGATGAATAGCATGAAATCTATGACCCTCCTTTCAGTCTCGCATGTGTCGAGCGGCTACGGCAAGAACGAAGTGCTGCAGGACGTGTCGTTCCGCGTGGACGAGGGTGAGATTGTCTCGCTCATCGGGCCGAATGGCGCAGGCAAGAGCACTGCATTGAAAACGGTTTTTGGCTTCCTCGCTGTGCAGAAAGGGGATATAACATTTGACGGGAATGGGATTACGAAAAAAAAGCCGCATGAGATGGCAAAGCTCGGGATGTGCTTCGTGCACCAGGGCAGGCAGATTTTCCGGAACATGACTGTGGAGGAGAATCTGATTTTAGGGGCTTTTGCTGACAAAAAACTCGAGAAAAATGTAGACAAAGTTTACTCTGTCTTTCCAGTCCTAAAACAAAAGAAAAAAGCTAACGCGAGCACGCTGAGCGGCGGCCAGCAGCAGCAGCTCGCGATAGGAAGGGCGCTGATGCTCAAGCCGAAGCTGCTGCTGCTTGATGAGCCGTCGCTTGGGCTGGACCCGAAAACTGTCCAGCTCGTTTTTGGCAAAATAAAAGAGATCAGAAAGCATGGCACGACAATTCTTCTCGTCGAGCAGAATGCACGCATGGCGCTGGAGATAAGTGACAGGGCTTACGTTTTTGAGACCGGAAGGATAAAGTTGGAAGGTGCAGGCAGGAAGTTGCTGAAAAACAAAAACGTGCAGAAGCTTTATTTGGGTGGTTAAGGCTTCGCGACCTTCCAGAAGACTTCAAAATATTTTCTGTATGATTCGGCAACGCTCCTGCTGCGCACTACAAAAGCCATCGGGTCAGGAGACCATACGATGATTGCAACCTTGTCGCCATAGATGTAAGTGGTTGATGGCGTGGTATACGCATCCGGCAGAAATCGCTCCTCGCGAAACTTCAGATTTATGCTCCATTTTGCGCCCTTTGTGCTTACATTACGAATGATCTTCATAGGAATTCCAAGCTCTGCCCTGCGCTTGTGCATCTGAAAATAATAGGACGGGAAAAACTTTGAAAAATTTCCCTGAGAACCGAATACCAGCCATTCTTTCCCCTCATGAAGGACGTCCTCGCAGACGGATTTGATACCTTCCCTGCCCTTGTAGACATAGCCTTCCTGGTCTTCGCGTGAGATGGTGCGCATGGACCTGAGACGGGGAACTTCTTTCTGCAGCCTAATTTTTTGTGTCTCCAGGAGTTGCTTTTTTGTTTCCAGGTATCCCAGCAGCCTTTCCGGGTCCTGTGCCTCAAAGTATTTTTTATTGCCCTTTATGACAAAAGAAACGGCGCCCTTCTCCACCAGCATGCCGAGCGTGTCGTAGACTGCTGCACGGTGCATGCCCAGCGCTTTGATGAGTGCACCTGCAGTCGTGCTGCCCATGCGCAGCAAAGCCAGGTAAACCCTGGATTCGTTGTCCGTGAAGCCGGCAGATTTCAGAACATAGTCCATCATTTATATTTATGTCATAATACTTAAATATGACACATCTTAATTAGCGTTGCCGGTAATTACTCACTGGTGGTATGGTTGAAGTTATCCGCAATTGCGATAGTTGCAGCAGCCGTTTTTATTATTGCGGCTGTAGCCATATCATTGCCTGCAAACAACAAAAACTACATCGAGCCTGCGACAATCGGCGCGATACAGCCGCTCACAAAGAGCACCGTCGCTGTGGGCGAACAGGTGAGGGAAGGCATAGACATAGCTGTTGATGACGTGAACGCCGAAGGCGGGATAAACGGCAGGCCGCTGAAAGTTATTTACGAGGATGATCAGTGCGACTCGAAGACTGCTGTGACTGCGTTCGAAAAGCTCACGTCTGTGGAAAAGGTGAAAATAATCATAGGACCCACATGTTCCTCAAATGTCCTGGCCGTCGCGCCATCTGCCAATGAAAAGAAGGTAATCATCCTCACAACTGTGGCATCAACCCCGAAAGTCACGCAAGCGGGCGACTATGTATTCAGGAATACGCCAAGCGGTGAGGCGTATAGCAACTATATTGCAGAATTTGCCTACTATAATCTCAGTGCGCTGACCGCTTCTGCGCTGTACCTGAACCTGGACAACGGCGTCGATTTCAAGGACGCGTTCATCAAAAGATTCGAAGGGCTTGGCGGCTCTGTCCTTGGAGCAGAAGCATACGAGCCGACAACAACAGACTTTCGCAGCCAGCTTGCAAAGATCAAGGGACAGAATCCCGATGTGATTTTCATAGCAGGACAGATAAACCATGGCATCGCCATAAAGCAGGCCAGAGAGCTCGGGCTAACGCAGCGGATAATAGGGCCGACAACTATCGAAAGCCCGGATCTCATTGCGCAGGCCGGGACAGCGGCAGAAGGCGTGATTTATTCTGCGCCCAAATTCGACTTGAATGATTCTGTAGTAAAATCATTTGGAGAAAAATACAAATCAAAATATAACAAGACACTGGGATTTAGAACAGCTATTTCATACGATGCTGTCATGATTGTCGCTTCTTTATTGATAAAATGTGGCGAAGATGTAGAATGCACGAAAAGAGGTTTATATGAAACACAAAACTATAGCGGCGTTTCTGGAATTACAAGCTTTGACAAGAATGGAGATGTTGATAAACCTCTAATGATAAAAACAGTGAGAAACGGAAAATTCGTCCCATATGAAAGATAAATAAAACTCACAGGCACAGGAAAGAAGCTGCTTGGGAACAGGGCTGTGCAGAAGCTTTATCTGGGCGGGTAACCTCTACAGTCTCGCAATCTTCCCTGCATCTGTCAGCTTGTAACCACCGCCTTCACCTGAAGGCTTTGGTTCTATGAAACCGCGGTCTGCGAGATCCTTTATGTTGCGATAGAGCATTGCCCTGCTTGTTTCTACTTCATCTGCCAGTGCTTTTGGCGTGTCTATTTTTTCGATGCTATCCAGAATTTCTTTCTGGCTAGTGGAGATATCAAAAGAAAGTATGGGCAGTGTTATGATATCTTTTGAGCCTTCAGGGATGTAGAATATTTTTTTAACATACTGTGGGCGCGCATAGCAGCCGAAAAGGACGCCGATAGCCTGGGTTTTCCTGCCCGGAGTAATGTTAACGTATACTTCATCTTTTCTTGAAATATCGTCGAGGAGGTCTACTATTGTTTTTGCGACTGAGACAAAATCGTACAGTTCGACATTTTTTTCCTTTACTTCGATGACAGGACCAAAGGTAGATTTTATTATTTCCGTCGTTTTTTTCTGAACTTCATCAGGCTTTTTATCCAACAGGAGGTAAAGCCTGTCAGGAGAAAGGCGCGTTATAGAGAGTACTATGGATTCTGAAGAATACACCGTCGTTATGAGAACGCATGGCATATTGTCTAATTGTGCCGAATCTTCTAAAAAAGCTTCTATTGTATTGCACATAATACTATTCTACTTTTAAATATACTTATTTAAATCTTTGTATACAATAAAATTTGGTGATTGCATGAAAGTTGGAGAAGCTCTGTCATTGCTCAAAGCAAAGAGAAGTTATCTGGCAAGTCAGTTCGAACTCCTGAAGGATCAGATGTTCTACGAAGCTGGGAAGAAACCGGATTTCTCGGTGAGCGAAATCCTGGAAAATATAGCAAAAACAGAAAGCGAAATACGCCAGCTTAAGCTTTCCATAATGAAAACGAATGTTGAAGAAAAGCTGGAAAACGGTTTAACGCTTGCAGAGGCCATAATATCCATAGGCGACCTGAGAAGCAAGATGGCACAGCTTGAGATCATAAGAAAAAATCCATACAAAGACCGGCTCTTCTTCAGGGCGGATGACAAGCGCATCGACTATATCCCACAGATTCCTCTGCAGGACATCGAGAAGAAGATAAGGGAGCTGGAATCCAAAAAGAACAAGCTGGATGCAGAACTCCAGAAGGCGAACTGGAGCATTGAAATTATATAGTCTTAGGAAAGCGGCGTAACATCAGAGTAGATAGGATGCAGATCCGCGGCTGATAACCGCTAAAACCGTAGCTGGACGGCGTGACGCTTCAGGGCTTAAGATCAAGGCTGGACAGTTTACAGCTTCTGTTCACAGCTCATTCCTGCTATACTATCTTGACCGCATGCTTTTGTGCATGCGAACTGATGATTTGCTGCCCTAATAGGCATACCTTCTCATGGATGATAACTTTAAATATCATTATCTTTTAAAAGATAATGAGATGCGATATGATTGACGTGATAAATCCCATAACAATGAGTATAATCAGAAATGCGAAAGACGGGGATACTATAAGAGAAATATCCGTGAAAACTGGATTTGCTTACTCGGCAGTATATGGATGGATCAAAAAATTGGATGATTTCGGCGTTTTGAATTTGGAAGACAAAGGAAACAAAACAGTAATTTCTGTAAATAAAGAGTTGATTTACAACAAGTTCATGGAATTGTTAAGTGCATTAGAAACGGCAGAAAGGGATAGGAATTTCTGGAAATTGATGAGAAGCGGGAAATATAATGCAAGATGTGTGAAAGGGACCGCTGCTGTCGTATGGACACAAGGTGGATACATAACAGGCGATTTCTTTGACAAGATATACCATATTGAAGTTTTAGAAAAAGATTCCGATAATTTTAAAGAACAGTTAAAAAAACATATGATTGAATTTGGAAGAGAAGGAGAAATTCCAGGATCTGCCAGGCCATTTATTTGCGTTAACGTGACAAAAAAAATGATAATAGAAAAAAAGAATAGCTTACCCGTGATGCCGTTGAGGGAATTGATTTCTTGGTGCAGAAAATTACATTTGGAACCTGTATTGGAACAGTTGGATTTGATGTATAACATGGGCTTGAAAGAGAGATACTCGGAGGTTTATACAAATGTTTAAGAGAAAGTCAGAAGAAAGTTTGCTGTCAAGAGAACGGGAAATGGTGAGGATGATTTCGTCGCTTTCCAATGCCGATCTGCGATTTATAATAGTAGGCGGATATGCAGTAGCTACATTCATGCACAGATTTTCTGTTGATCTGGATGTCGTTATGGCAAAAAGTGATATAAAAATATTTGAGGATATTTTGAGTGACAACAACTATTCACTGAAATACTCCAAAGAACTCGCTCTCATTTACGGAGAGGAATTCAAGCGCTTCGAAAAACTTGTAAATGCCCTTCCAGTGAATGTTGACCTGCTCATCAATGGCCTTGTTTCCAGAACAACGGGTGCTTCGTGGAGCTTTGATTACATATTGAAGGATTCAAGAAATAGCAGGCTTGATGGTGTGGAATTTCTTGTTCCCAGCAAGGAATTGCTGGTTGCAATGAAGATACATGCTGGAAGGTTTGCTGATATAAGAGACATTGTTGCCCTGATAGAAGATTGTGATATTGAGGGGATTAAAAAGAAAGCATTACGTGGGAATAAAGAAAAGCTGAAAAGTGTTTTGAACAGTGGACTACAATTTTTGTATAGTCCAAGTTTTCCGGATAGCTTCAAAGGCGTTTTTGGCCTACAGTTCTATAAAGAAGAGTCGACCAAGAAAGTACAGGAACTGCTTGAGGGAACGATAGAGATGTTATAACGCTAATGTTGCTTTTTAATATTTTTCTCCCAATGTAAAAACTAACCCGGCTGGGAAAACTGGGATGCTTGCAGGTAACAAGATAGTTCTGGTTTTTCCAATCGTGTTATGAAATAAAGATAAAGTCTGTACAATTCCCTAATTCTTTTGGGGTTGATACAGACCTTTTCTTTTGAAGAAAAGGGATGTATATGGCAGTATTCAAGTTCGTGATATCGGACAAGAAAAGCTCGGTGCAGGTCGAGAAGGACCAGAAAGATGCGCCGGTTTTCAGCAAAAAGATAGGCGAGAAGATGAGCGGAGATTTCTTAGGTCTCATAGGATATGAACTCGAAATAACAGGCGGCTCTGACAAGGACGGCTTTCCGATGCGAAAAGATGTCGAGGGACAGGTGCGCAAAAAGCAGATACTCATAAAAGGCATAGGGTTCCATGCTGATAAAGAAGGTATGAGAAAGAGGCGCATAGTCAGGGGCAACACAATCGGTGCTGATATTGCACAGATAAATTGCAAAGTTGTAAAAGCGGGTGAGAAAACTGTGCATGAGCTGCTAGGCATAAAGCCCAAGGAGCCGAAAAAGAAAGAAGTACCGAAACAAGAGCAAGAAAAAAAGGAAGAAGTAAAAGCAGAGGCAAGTCAAGAACAAATACAACAAGAAAAGGAGAAAAAAGAAGCGAAGAAAGAAGGGACTAAAGCCGAAGCAGTGGCATAATAGAAAAACAAGAGGTGACAGATTTCACACAGAAAACAGAATTGAAAACAAAAGAAAAAAACGCTGAGCAGAGACATTTGCCTGAAATTAATATTGGTCTCGTCGGACATGCCTAAAGGACTTCTTTAAGTACCGCAAACGTTGACCACGGGAAAACGTCTCTTACGCAGGCACTGACAGGCAAATGGACAGACACGCATAGCGAGGAGATGAAGCGCGGGATAACAATAAGGCTGGGCTATGCTGACGTGACATTCTACTATTGTGAAAAGTGCAAATCATACAGCAACACTAACAAATGTTCAAGGTGCTTTGGAGATGCCAACCCTGTGCGCACAGTCTCAATCATAGACGCTCCGGGGCATGAGACACTCATGGCGACGGTGCTATCAGGAGCAGCGCTCATGGATGGTGCAATCCTTGTTATCGCAGCAGACGAAGAATGCCCGCAGCCTCAGACAGCAGAGCATCTAAAAGCGCTTGATGTTGTGGGAATAAAAAATATCATCATTGTCCAGAACAAGATAGACCTTGTTCCTGAAGAGCAAGCAAAAAAGAACTATGAACAGATTAAGAATTTTGTCAAGGGCACGATAGCTAAAGATGCCCCTATTATACCAATAAGCGCTATTCACAGTGCGAATATTGATATTCTTATTGAAACAGTAGAGAATAAAATAAAAACGCCTCAGAGAGATGAGAGCAAGCCTGCGCGGTTTTATGTTGCACGGTCTTTTGACATCAATAAGCCTGGCACAGCGATAAAGGACCTCAAGGGCGGGGTTATTGGGGGTTCGCTGACAGAAGGTGTGATTTCTGTAGGCGCTGGAATAGAGATAAAGCCTGGCGTGAAACAAGGTGACAAATGGATGTCGCTGCAGAGCAACGTTGTAGAGATCGTGCAGAATGGCGCACAAAATGAGGCAAGACCTGGAGGCCTTGTTGCACTGCAGACAGAATTAGACCCTTCGCTTACACGGGCTGACGGGTTGTCGGGCGCGGTAGTAGGAAAGGTCGGGACGCTACCTCCTGCAACTGATGACCTCAAGATGAAAGTGACACTGTTTGATCATGTTATTGGCGTAGAAGGGAAGCAGGCTGTGAAGCCTATCAAGACCGGCGATGTGCTCATGCTCACAGTCGCAATTGCCAAGACAGTAGGTGTTGTGACATCGGCCGCCAAGGACCATGTGCAAGCAAAGCTAAAGCTCCCTGTAGTAGTGGAGAAAGGTGACAAGGCAGCTGTAAGCATGCAAGTAGGCGGCAGGTGGCATCTGGTGGGATATGGAATAATAGCATGAGATGTTGGCTGATCCAGAAGGAAACAAAATCCTTCTAATTGATCTTACAAAAGTTCAACCTTAAGAAGATATTTTTCATAAGTTTAATGTTGGTTCTATGTTTGCATGGCTAAGGAAGATTTTCGGGAAAAAGCGACAGCCAGAAGAGCCCACGCCAGCAGCGGCTGCGACCGCACAAAAACAGGCGCCTGTTGAAGATGTGCCTGAACGTGAAATAGAAGAAACACCGCAACAGAGATTGGAAAAGATGGTAAAAAAGGAGAAGGAGCTTGGCACCGATCCTAAAAGAACTGAGAAGACCTGTCCTAAATGCAGCGCGCCCAATGACGAGTTTGTAGAAATATGCTGGATGTGCAAGGAGAGGATATAAAAAGAATAAGAGGTGGGAAGGGTGAAGAAAAAATCTGCGAAAAAAAGGAACACTAGCCACAAAACCGGCAGTAAAATCAAAACTGCAATGTGCTCTTGCGGTTCAGGCATGGCAGTTAATAAGTGCTGCGGATGCTAATTCTTATCAATAGCCTTTGCTGATTTTCTTTTCGATGCCGAAAAATATAGGCGTGAGGATGACGGTCAGCAGGATAAATGAAATCAGTATTGTGTAGATCTGGTTGGTTATTATTCCTGCAGTCAGCGCTATCTGGGATATCACTATGCCATACTCGCCGCGGGGTATCATGCCTATGGAAATAATTGTCTGAGATTTTCCGTCGAAGCCGAAATAGCGGGCCATGAAACCAGAGCCAATGGCTTTTGTGAGTATGCCCACGATTAATATTATTAAAATAAGATGCCATGATGTGAAAAATGCAGAGAGATCAACAAATATGGAGCTGTAGGCAAAGAATATAGGAATGACAAGGCCGAAACCGAGTATCTTCATTTTGGGTTGTATAATGGACTCGCGAAAATAAGAACGTGACATTGCCATGCCTGCGATAAATGCTCCTGTGATGGCTGCAAGGCCGATGTTCTCTCCCCAGATGCTGATAAGAAAGGCGATGGAAAGCGGGATTGTGAACAGTGTTTCAGGATCGTGAGATCTCTGGATGAAATTTATGAATTTGTTGATTACCTTATCTCCAAACGTGAGGATGAAGAAAATAAATCCCATGATAGCCAAGAAAAGTGACGTAACATATGTCAGGGATATATGACCCACTGAAACATAAGAGACCAGCAGCGAGAGCGCGAGGATGGCAATGACATCGTCGGCAATGGCCATGATAACAAATATCCTTCCTGTGTGGGTGTGGTATTCTTTCCTGTCAATAAGAATCTTGATGGGCACAGCAGTACTGGTAGAGATCATTGCGACGCCTATTGCCAGGGATGTGTTGAAATTGCCAAATAATAGCTGGCCTAATAAATATCCTCCTATAACTGTAAGGAGCGCGCCGCTTGCAGCAAGCACTATGCCAATATAAATATCTTTTCTGATCTCCTCAATTTTTGTCTCCAGACCGATAAGAAAAACCAGAATAGTCAGGCCCAGGAAAGAAAAAAATTCCAGTGCAGGGTTTGGATGAACCAATCCCAGCATAGGACCGGCTATAATACCTGCGAGAATTTGACCGACGAGCGCGGAGACCCCAAGACGGGATGTTATTTCTCCTAATACCATTGCCAGAACAAGCAGAATTCCAAGTTGGAATATCACATTCTCAAGAACCATAGCAATATATTGCAAACCAAATTATAAGTCTTTCTTTTGCAATGTTAAAATAAGCTTAAAAATGTTGAAGCTATAATTCTATACAGACAAAATACTGTTGAATGGGGGTGGAAAACATATGCCAAGAAAAGTGGCGGATTGCAGGCTGTTCCCAAGCGAGAAGAACTGTTCCCTCACAATAGCAGGCACAGAAGATGAGGTTCTGGCAGTTGCTGTGAGGCATGCAGTTGAAGAGCACGGACACGAAGATACACCTGAATTACGCGAGCAGATCCAATCCATGCTGAAAAACGAATAAATTCTGCTAAGGTCTTTGCAAATTATCGTTAACCTCTGTGGGTTGTGGTAATTGGGGCTTTGTTTGTGATAAATGTCAACTGCCTCTCTATTTCTTCTTGATCCTCATTTCCGTAGCTTATCAGAATTTTGTCGTTGATGCCAAGGAGGTATTTTTCAAATTCGCTGTTCGGATTTTCGTTTACATAAAACTTCAGTGTTTTGTCATTGGTATTGCAATACTGAGTGCCAGAGTCCAGAACAAGACAAGTAGAGTTAAACTTGAAACCAAGGCTGCGCAGGAAAAAGCCAATGGTCACGCCGGTAGCATGCACATGAATAACATCTCCGTCTCCGCCTTCCACATGCACATATTGGGACTTAACCTGGTAGCGTGGCAGGGAAAAATCAAGCTGCCTTCCTTCTACGATAACTTTGAAATCCTGATGTATATGCGTTGAACCCAGCGGGCCGGGCACGTCGGTATTCTTCGGCACAAAAGAAACTGCTGCATAGACAATGCCGATAACAGCTATAACAATGGCAATTATTATACCTGTTTTCTTTATCCTCTTTCTTTTTTCCTTTTTCTGTAATTCACTAGCATAAGCTTCGGCTCTCTCTGATTTCTTCCTTTCTTTTAACTCGTGCTTGGTTACTCCGATGCCGTGCTTGTCTAGCATGTGCTGGTTAAGGCTCTCCTGCTTTTCAAACTCCTTGCCGCAGGAATCGCAATTCATGTATCTTGCCCCTTGAAAGCGCCAAGATAATAAAGAGTAAACAGCATGAGCGCTATGCTGATGATGTTAATAACTGTGCTGGCTTTTGAAAGGAATGTAGCAGCACCTACGGGCAGCAGCAGGGCACTCAAAGATGCACAGGCAGGGCATTGCGCAACAAAAAATGCAGCGAGCGTGGCTGCTGAGCTTGTGCCTGCTGCACTGGTTTTCTGGTTAATTGAACAAACTTTGGGCTGGCGCCACAAATAAATCTGGTAGGACACAGTCAAGCCAAAGAGCGCCACAAAAATTATAAACAAGGCTGCATTGTACCATGGAATTATTGTGATCCAGAGATCCACGTTTTGCAGATTTCCAAGCACTTGCGTATAGATGTAAATAGAAGCCATAATAATTGCGGACAAGGCTGCGATGAGCGCGTATTCAAATTTCCTCACTACAGCAAAAACTCTCATTGAACCACTCTGCTGTCAATTATGCAATAAAAATTTAATAAAATTTAATAAAATGAAAACAAAAAATTTCCATTTTCTTGAACGTTACGCTGCCAGTTCTCTGTCTATGATCTGCTTGAACACGCTATATGGCTGCGCACCGACAACCTGCTGGCCATTGATGAAAAAGCTAGGTGTTCCAGAAACTCCTGCATTAGAGCCGTCCTGGAAATCCTTATCCACTTCATCTTTGTACTTACCTGAGTCAAGACAGGAATCAAACTGGGCTGCATTCAAGCCGAGAGTAGGTGCAGCTTCCTTAAACTTTGCAACACTTGCTGATTCTCCAAGCCCTGCCCATTGGTCTCTGCTTCCGAACAGCCAGTCGTGCATGGCTTTCCACTTGCCCTGCTCATCTGCGCACTCTGCAGCTTCAGCTGCTTTCTGGGCACTTGGATGAATGCTGTTCAGAGGAAAGTCTCTGTAAACAAGGCGTACCTTTCCTGTAGATATGTACTCCTTATCTATCTGTGGCAATGTCTGCGTGAAGAAACGGGAGCAGAACGGACATTCAAAATCAGAGAATTCTATAATTGTCACTTTTGCATTTTGATCTCCGATTGAAGGGTCGTCATCAACGGACACATCGAATTTCACCGGGCCTGCACCTGAATCGCCACTTGGCTGGCTGGGCTGGCTGGGCGCTAACACTGACGAGCTGCCCTGTACTGTGCTCCCTGTAGGGGCTGTGAATCTTCCGACACCAAACCCTATGACAAGGGCGATGACTACGACCACGAGCCACTGCAGCGTAGATTTCCTTATAGTTACTAGTTCTTTGTCCTCTGCCATTGTTTTCAATCCTCAAATTGCTCTCAAACATTTACAAAAGTTGTAAAACTTAAAATATTATGTCATGCATGCTTAAATAAGTTACTGATTCCACAGTTTGCTGCATCGATTACTACTATGCGAATCTTTTAATATGGAAAAGCAAATTAATTTATGGTCATTGAAAATATTCTCATATTTCTTGCAGCAAGCATCGTGCTGGTCAAATCTGCAAGCTACGCGGTCAAATCGATAGCAAAAATAGCAGAGTACATAAGATTCTCGCAGTTCTTTGCCGCTTTCGTTATCGCAGGCTTTGTGTCTATCCTGCCTGAGCTGTTCATAGGAATAAATGCGGCGCTGATAGGCGTACCGGCTGTTGGCGTAGGTATTATCATAGGCGCCAATGTGGCTGACATGACGCTTCTTGTGGGCATTATAGCACTCGTAGGGCGGAAAATACATGTGGGCAATAAGACGATAAGCAACAATGCCTATTTTGTAATCATCACAGCGCTGCCCATAATACTCATGGTTGACGGAAATCTCACGCGCGATGACGGGCTGATACTAATACTTGCTTTCTTGTTTTACCTTTCAACTATTTTGAAGAAAGAAAAGATTTTCTCCGGCAAGGCAAAGAAAAATAAAAAAGCTATAGGGAAACATACAATCATATTCCTTATTTCCATGCTGCTGCTGTTCATCAGCGCGCACTACATGCTGGAGTCAGGGATGAATCTTGCAAAAGAATTTGCACTGCCTGTTATTCTCGTAGGCCTGCTGGTGATAGCTCTGGGAACCACCTTGCCTGAATTTACGTTCTCCCTGCGCGCTGTGCTTGCAAAGCACAAAGAAATAGCTCTCGGAGACCTGCTGGGCAACGTGGCCATAGACAGCACCTTTACTATTGGGGTAGTAGCGCTGATAAGCCCTGTAGTAAATAATTTCTCGCCCATTATCGTCAGCTCCCTATTCATGATACTGGGCGCGCTTGTTGTCACGACGCTAATGCAAGCAGGCAAAGGCATAACATGGCAGGAGAGCTTCTTGCTCTTCTTCATTTATGCGATGTTCATAATGATAGAAATCATGCTGAAAGGCGGGATAGTTGCGACGTGACATCTAATCAGCCGTAATGAGTGCAAGAGACCTTTTCGCAATATCTGTTAAGAAAACAGCGATATACATAAAGTCGGCAAAGAGCAAGATGAGAGAGTTTTATTTGTGATTTGCATAAAATATCGAATGGAGGTTGTCTGATATGGCTGTGGAGCCAACAAAGAAGGAGATGGACATCATGTGGCAGATGAAGAGGAATGGTAAGGCAGTTTTTCTAGTGCGTGAACTTGCCTACCTCGGCTGCGCATTTGACGAGAAAAGAATAGACATACGATTTTCGTGGACTCCTAATAATGAAACCAGAAACATGTTACGATTCTTTTCTGGTTTCACTATAAATATGTAGCTTTCCAAGACTCCTGTATGCGCTTTTGGGAAATTGATACGCTGCGCGGCATTGCTATTGTGCTCATGGTTATTTTTAACTGGGCATTTGCCCTGAACTACTTTCTCATATACTCTATCGGCAGCGGCTGGCTGTTCTGGTGGCTATTTCCACGGTTTATAGCAACGATGTTCATAGTTATTGCTGGCATTTCTTTTACGATAAGTTATTCCAGGATGAAAACAGCAAAAAAGAAAACAAAAGCATCTGTGTACAAAAAATACATCTTCAGGGGAGGGAAGATATTTTTACTAGGCATGCTGGCGACACTAGCTACAGGGTTGTTTTTTCCACAGGGAACAATATACTTTGGCATATTGCATTTCCTTGGAATAGCGATAATGACTGCATCGCTTTTCAGGAATTTAGGAAAGTGGAATGTGTTATTGGGCATTATTTTTATATTAACCGGTATAATTGCACAAACGTTAACAGTTTCATATTTATGGCTTCTATGGGCAGGGATCAAGCCAGAAAACTTCTACACATTTGATTATTTCCCCCTGTTTCCGTGGCTCGGTATCTTTCTGATTGGCATGTTTGCTGGCGATATATTTTACAAAAACGGCAAAAGGAATTTTATGATAAGTGACGAAAAGAAAATAACACAAGCAATAAGTTTTCTTGGAAGACATTCGCTTGTTATCTACATACTCCATATTCCTGTGCTTCTGTTAATTTTGCATGCTTTTGGCTATGCTCTATTCTGATTCTGGGGCTTAGCAGCAGACTTTAGCTTATTCAGATAAGGCGTGAATAAATTCATTATCAGCAGTGAACCCAAAAACAGATTGACTGGCAGATTGGCTGCAAGGGGCAGCAGCAACGCGAGGAGCGCCACTGCAGGACCAAAAATAATTTTCCCTTTTCTTGTTGCCGGGGACGTGACAGGCTCAAGAACCATGACAAATGCAAAGAAATAAGCTGTGTAATCTTCTAATGGAAGTACGCCTTTGATGATGAAAAAGATTATGAAATAAACAGCAAGAAATGATAGCGAAGTTTCAAGCCTTCTTATTTTGTAGGCAACAAGAAGCCCTAATGGAATGACAATCCAGTGAAGCACACCCCACCATGCTGTTACGATGCCGAAGATGGACATGACGAAAAGGGAGAATGCAGCTGGATTGAAGATATTTCTTTTTCTGATCCTTATGATGTATTTGCCTGCCATGGCGATGACAGCTGCCACAAAGGCGAATACTGGATTAGGCGCAAGGAGCAGTGCAATGATGAGGCCGGAAATCAGCCCAAGGTAAGGAAAGTCTTTTCTCTTATCGATGAGCCATGCGAGCAGGAAATCTAGAACTGCTGCTGTCAGAGGCGCAATGACAAGATGCAGGATGTTGCCAATTGAAAACGTCAGTGCAGCAAGAATCAGAAGCATTGCTATGAGAACGTGCTCTGCTTCCAACATCTTGAAGTCTGGCATCTTACTTCACGCGAATGAGTCCCTCTACTGCTGGGTGCAGGTGGTCGTGATATCGCCACTCGCCAGATTTTGTAAACGTAAACTGATATGTCTGGCCTTTGCCTATTCCTCTCAGCGGGTCAAAGCCTGGAAGCTTTGTGTGCGTTGGATGGTCATCTGATGCAGGCCATACATTTACATTCGTCCTGCTGTTTGTCCATACTACTGTGTCGCCGGCATCGATCTCAACAACTTCTGGTACAAACCCGGAATCTGTTACTGCAACGTTTACAATGTCTCCTGTTCCTGGTTGAGGTGCAACATCTGTGCTAGGTCCTGATGTGCAGCCCGCTACAAAAACTGTTGCCACTACTGCGAGAACAATTGTATTTATTCTTGATTTCATTTTTATCCCTCCGAAATTGGTAAAGATTATGACGAGATCGTCTGGACGCCGCTGAGGCCTTGTCCCCCTTGTTCTTGCTTTACTGTACTTGTGTACTCTTTGGACCAATAGTGAGCACCATTTATTATAGCATGAGCGCGGAAGTAAAGAGTGCCTGGATTGATTACTGGTATTGAAACGGTGAACGTGGCAGGACTTGTTCCATTGTATACGTCACTCAATGCTGGGTATCCTGCTTCATCTGGTGTCGTGGTTTTTAAAAAATTTCCAGGCCTGTGCTCATACCCGTAGTGCACTGCTGTATGCTGGAAATTCAGTGCAGGTCCTTTTACAACCCACGTAATATTAACAGTTCCATCTAGGTTTGCTGTAGAGGGATAAGTTGTAACATCTATGCTAGGTTCTGCTGTACAGCCTGTTATCAGTACAATGGACAATAATGGAAGGACAAAATTTTCCATATAATTTTATTGAAAAGAGCTTTTTTATATCTATAAATATCGTATTTTCCATAACATATTTATGAAGAAAATTTTTCTTTTGGTGTTCATATTATTAATACCTGCTGTCCTCGCACATGTAGGAGAGGAAAAGAAAACAGGCTTTTATTTTTTTGATGCATTCATCTATGGCGTGGTATCCCTTGCCCTAATCTCGCTGGTTGCGGTGCACTACAACAAAAAGATGTCAAAGACGGAGAAAAAATCTGTATTTGTTTTTTATGTTGTGACAGCAGCAGTTGTCACTGGCTACATCGCTGCAGGCACAGTTTACCTGAACTGGACTTCGGCTACTGGAGGACCTGTGCACTGGCATGCTGATTTTGAGATATGGGTATGCGGGCAGAAGCTTGAACTCATAGAGTCCGAAGGCTGGGAGAACAAGGTCGGCGAAGAGGACGTGCATCATCACAATGACCTGCGCATACATGTGGAGGGCGTGCTGCAGCATCAGGATGAGGCGAGCGTGCATGAATTCTTCCACGCGATTGGCGGCGAGTTTACAGAAGATGAGCTCACAGTTCCTCTCAGGGACAAGAGCGTACGAACATGGAAGAATGGCGATCTCTGTCCTGATGGAAAACCAGGAAAAATACGGTTCTTTGTGAACGGGAAAGAGAACTTTGATTACGGAAAGTACATCATTGCGCCTTATCCTGATGTTCCTCCCGGGGATTTCCTGAACATAACTTTCAACGCAGCATGATGGTGAAAACATGGTAGTGGAAGCAAGCTTACCAGCAATCGGGACAGTTGTGCTGACAGCTGTAGTTGACGCTATCAATCCCTGCGCCATAGGAATCCTGATCTTGCTGATATCAACTATGGTGAGCGGCGGGAGAACAAGGCCTTACATGCTTAAAATTGGCATCGTATATACAACTGCTGTTTTCATAACATACCTGCTTGCTGGATTAGGACTTACATTCTTTTTCCACAATATTCCGCTCTTTGTTGCTGAATACATCTCCATTGCTGTTGCTGCGATAATAACCGTGGCAGGTCTGATTGAGATAAAGGACTACTTCTGGTACGGCCGCGGGTTCTCGCTGGCAATATCGCCTGACATGGCAAAAAGGATACACATTTATACAAAAAGGATTACTCTCCCTGGCGCATTCCTGCTGGGCATATTTGTCACGGCTGTTGAGCTGCCATGCACAGGAGGGCCTTACCTGGCTATAACATTGCTGCTTTCCCAGAATTTCAACTTCGCTGCATTTCTCCTGCTCGTGCTCTACAACATCATCTTCATCGCGCCGCTGATAGTAATTGTGGCAGCTGTGTTTTTCGGGATGAAAATCCAGAATGTGAAGAAGTGGAAGCACAAGCACCGCAGTTACATGCGGCTGGCTGTAGGGTTGCTGCTACTATGGCTGGCATGGTTGCTTATGTTAATTGCTAATGGGACGATTAATTTCGGATAAGTTGCATAATGAGTAAATACAAATAACAAAAAAGGACGTATGAAAAATGCACATCGTGAAAAGACAAGGGCACAAAGAGAAGTTTGACAGCAGAAAGATCTACGCATCAGTGTACTATGCCTGCAGGAGCACGCACATGGGGAAAAAGGCATGTGAAAAAACAGCCGGAAAGGTCAGCACAGAGATAAACACATGGGCCAAGAGCAAATCCAGCATGACATCAGATCAGATATTCAGAGAGATAGCAAAGAGACTGAAAAAATACGATACAGATGCTGCGTTCATGTACGAAACACACAGGGACATTTCGTAACGTAGGCTGCCTGATGCAACTGTTTACATAGTTTATATATTCTTCATCCTTCACCACTAAATATCTTAAAATCATATTGACAGATGATATACATGAAAAAGAAAACTGCCCTCTTTATCGGCAGATTCCAGCCGCTTCATTACGGCCATCTGCATGCAATCAGGCGAGCAAGAAGGAAGTACAATGTCATCGTTCTTATCGGGAGCATAAACAAGAAAGATGAAAAGAATCCTTTTTCTTACCCGCAGAGAAAGGATATGATTTCTTCGCTGTTCCCTAACATCAAAATAATCGGCATAAAAGACACAACAGATAGCGCGTGGACAAAGAAGATCAAGAAGTTAAAGTTCGATGTTGTTATTTCTGGGAATGCCCGTGTCTGGAAATGTTTGAAAGGCTGTGCTATAGAAATTCCAAAATTTTCAAATCCCAAACGGTACAATGGCACGAAAATCAGGAAGCTGCTGGCTCATGGCAAAAGTGTAGATGGACTTGTGCCCAAAAAGATAGTAAAAATTACTCAAAAGAAAAGAAGCTAACAAAATTCGCAGACCTTGCCTTTTGCATGCGAGTGTTTCTTGGATGTTTTTTTCTTTGGCATGTTTTTCTTTCTGCTGGTTATGATATAAATAGATTTTTGTGGTAGTGAATAGCATGAAATTTCTTGTCTTTCAACATGTTCCCCATGAACATCCAGGCCTCATTACCCATTATGCAGCAGAGAGAAGCATAGAAATGGATATAGTAAAATTATGGGA
>JACQNX010000079.1 GCA_016202875.1 Candidatus Aenigmatarchaeota archaeon
AATATATACAATTTCGTTATGGCGCAATACAGGAAATAAATATTAAAAAACTGGAACAGTGAATCCTAGAGAGGCTGTCTGGATTAAGGTTTCAAATGACTGTACCACAGAACTGAAAGGCAGCACATATACACTAGATGATTATTTTGGAACTGCCTTTACTACAAAAAGAATGCCAGCACATGGTTTTAAAAAATCATCTGTCATCTCTTATTCATGCTGAACATAAATATCCTAGACATTCCTGATCAGTACTTCTTTGTCTGGGACAGGGAACGGCACGAAGCTATAGAGTACTCCTTGCTCGCAATAGAAGAGCTGAAAAAAGAGCCGAAAAAAGCAGAGACAGAAAACGACAGGGCAGCATTAAAAGATCAGATTACACCGGTATTCGGATACAGGCAAGCTGAGAAACTTTGGCAAAAGGATCTTGCTGATATAGAAGAAGCACTAGGGGAAAAGGAGAAACGGCAGAAACAATTGAAACAGTATTTAGAAGGGCGTTTGTTGGCAGCTGCGAGCAGAGCAGCAAAAATTTATCCAGACAGTTTTGGCGAAGCAGATAGAAGAAGAGATGCTGCATTCTATCCAGCAGCCAGGTCAGGATTAATGGCGATAGCACGCGCTGCAGGGCATGAACTGGAGTGGGAGTTGCTGGCAGGAGAACTGGCAGATGGAAAAAGGCTGGACAGCTACTTGCCGCAAGCATTCATAACAGATGTTTTAGACTTTTTGCCTCAGGCTCTCTTGTTTAACAAATACAGGGATGAGCTGAAATCCAGGCTGAAGTCTTATGGCGTAGCCAATGAGCAAGTGGCGGAGATAGACAGAAACCTGCTGCAAGCGATAGATCTTGCTGGTATAGAAGAAGAGCAGCGGCAGGACATAGAAAATTTGCTGGAAGAGTGCGCGGTGCGGGAAAAGGATTTCTTAGAAGAATTTGACAGACTGAAAACAAAACTACAGCTGGATGAAGAGCGAGCTGGCCAGTTGAAAGGCAAGCTCAAAAAAGTTGTGAGAGGCTCTACATTCCGCCTGGCTAAAGCTGTGCAGGGATTGCAATACGGGAGAGTGGATGAGAGAATATTAAATCAGACTTATAGAACTCAAAACAACTTTACATGGCTGCCTCTTGGAGCAGAACTAGCAAAGCTGGGGCTAAAAGAACATGATGTGGATCATGTGCATACAAGAAATGCGAGATACGTAAATGAAATTTTGACAAACTATCTTTCAGGAGAGCACAAAATGCCGCAAAGCCTGATAAAATATTTACAGATAGACGTTGTATCCAACTGGGGTACAAGCGGCGTTCCTATACCGCTTTTAGATCCTATGCTACAACCAGATTCAGAAACAGTGGGATCTTACATTGGCTATTTTTTGTTTGGGCACGGATCATTTCATGGAACCCGTTTCTTTTATTTTCCTTGTCAAAAAGACCGTGAATGGTTTTTGGATTTGTTAGAACAGGCAGGAACATTAGCAAGAGAGCCTGGTAAAAATGAACGGTCTAGTAAAGAGTTCGCAACTAGATTTGGCATAGCATGCAACTATGAAAGAATTTATCAGTGCTACTATGTTCCAGCACAGTTTGCTACACTTGCGCATTACGCACTGGAGAAATTTGGAAAACAAGAAGATCCAGCACTGGCTAAAGCTGCTTTATTCGGGTTATTGATGGATAGGTATTATGCTAATAAAAAAAGAAGAGGTGTGACTCTCTCACTAAAACCAGAGTACGAAGAAGATATCAGGAGAATGGCACAGCTAGTTGGAGTAGAAATGAGTGGAGGTTACGTGCATGGTAATAAATTAAGAGTTTACGTGCGGAACCCTGAGGTTGTGGGGTACAGGATAAGCAGATGAGATGATAATTTAGGTTTTACTTATTGTAAAGCAAGTGAATAACCAATAAATAATTACGAGTGGAATACAGATCATGGTCTGGGAGTATGAGTACGATGAAGAGTCGCAGAAGATGCGCATCAGCACTGTGGGCGCGATATTTGACTCGTCCTTGGAAGACTACGATGTGGCAATGGCTGCGACTATTGACAAGCTGCTTGAGTTGAAGCGTGTTGCAAGAATTGTGCTGGCAGGCACGCGCGAGTACGAGTATGATTTCTCAGAATCCAATATGCTGCTGGAGATTGCGCTTGCGCTGGAGAAGATTGTGAACAGAAGGATCATTACGCTGAAAAACATTGTCATCGGAGGGTGCGAGACAGAGACGCCGCAGAGGTTTGAATTTCTCAGAAATATGGCAAATGACATCCGCTACGACCCCATAGAGGCTTACAAGAATCTGATCAGGGAGATAAGAAAGGTAAATGTCAGATGGGAGCGCAGCCAGGATGCGGAGAAGAAATGCAATGCACACTATCTGGAAAATGCGCTGCTTCCTATACAGCAGATTCTAGAAGAAACGAAACTCGTACAGTTGGCGCGGCCTCTTCTTGCTGAGCACAAAAACAGGTCGCTATACCGGAAGCTGTTTCATCCTACTATAAGGCCGAACTTTATTTACACGCGTTATGTCTCACTGCCGCCTGCAAATGCAGAGCTTGTTGAGCGCTATGCTATAGAGGACACGTACATTGAGATATACAAAATTCCTGGAAAGGTAAGAATGCTCTATCATATAATACCGCCTGAGTTCAGGCTTGGCGAGATACAGTACACGCTGCTGGACACAGCGCGCCGTTATCTGGGCAGGCATGAGCCCAGAGACATAGAACTTGCAGAGCCTGAGCGCGTGCGAGAGAATTTGTACAGAATAGGCTTGGACATGCTGCGTGACCTCAGCATAGAGAATGACTTTGAAGTCAGTGAAGAAGAACTGTCGCAACTCGCGAACATACTGAGCAGATACACTGCAGGATTTGGTATCCTGGACCTGATGCTCAAAGACGAGAATGTGCAGGACATTGCAATCAATTCGCCTGTCGGACAGATGCCTATCTACATATTCCACGGCACGCATCAGGAATGCGAAACCAATATTGTGCCAAGCAGGGAAGATGCAGAATCATGGGCAACAAGATTCCGCTTGCTCTCCGGCAGGCCGCTGGATGAAACGAACCCTGTCCTGGACACTGAGCTGTATGTGCCAGGCGGCAGGGCGAGGGTCGCGGCCATAACAAGAACACTGTCGCCAGAGGGGTTGGGATTTGCTTTCCGACGTCACAGAGACAAGCCATGGACATTTCCATTGTTCATAAAAAACCGCATGATTGATTCGTTCTCAGCAGGGCTCATGTGGTTTCTCATAGACGGCGCGAGGACGCTGCTCGTTGCAGGTACGAGGTCCAGCGGGAAAACGAGTTTTTTAGGCGCTTGCATGGTGCAGATCATGCCAAAAATCAGAATTATTTCTGTTGAGGACACTCTTGAAATTCCAGTACCACAACTCAGAGATCTTGGATACAATATTGAACGGTTAAAGTCGCGTTCTGTTATCACTAACGTAGAAACCGAATTGCCAGCAGACGAAGCGCTGCGTACTGCGCTGAGACTGGGAGATTCTGCCCTTATCATCGGAGAGGTTCGCAGTAAGGAATCTTTGGCACTTTATGAAGCCATGCGCATCGGAGCGCTCGCCAATGTTGTTGCTGGCACAATTCACGGCGACTCTGCTTA
>JACQNX010000008.1 GCA_016202875.1 Candidatus Aenigmatarchaeota archaeon
ATATATTTCTAGGGTGCGGAAGGAGCGCCTGCAATTAGACACAACATGGAATTACACGAACTTCTCTGTGTGTATGCGTTCCTGTGCAACGTCTAATGTTTGCAGTAGCTTCACAACCTCTTCTACCATTGCCTTGACCCCGGCAATATAGTACTCTTTCCCCTGATAATTGCTGAATGTCTTTTTCATGACATCCTGCACATAGCCTGTTTCGCCCTGCCACTGCTCCCTGCTGAGCGTGGGAATGTAGTGAAAATTAGTGTGGTTTTTTGCGAGCCACTCAAATTCCTCTCTCCATATTATCTCCTTCTCTGTCCGGGCACCGAAAAAGAGCCAGATCTCTTTCTTTACACCGATCTCAAACGCCCTTCTTATCATGCTTCTCAGCGGCGAGACGCCTGTGCCGGTGGCGAGAAAGATGATGTCGTGCTCAGGCGGTTCTGTAAAGAGAAAACGGCCGTAGGGGCCGCTTATTTTAATTTCTGCCCCTGCTTGCAGACTGTGCATGTAATTTGACATGAAGCCGCCTTCAACACGCTTCAGGCACACTTCGATCCAGCCCGTTTTCTGAAACTCTGAAGGAGTTGTGGATATGGAATATGGGGTTGACTCTTCTTCGGCATCTTTTATTGCATGGACCATGATATACTGGCCTGCCTTGAAAGAGAAGTTGTGCTCTTCTTGGAATTTCAGGCGAAACGTTTTGACGTCCGGGGCTTCTTCATGAACTTCCATGACAGTAGTCAGGTATTTTTTGATCATGATAATTACATTCAATGATGTGCATATAAAAAGTAGTTCAACGAAATCGATTTTGAGCTCCAGAATTGGTTTTGATATATTTGTCCCAATCCTGTTTTGTTTGTTCAAACCACTTTTTTCCAAGTTTCTTGCTCACTTCAAAATTCAAGTTAGAGAATTTGTCTAGTTTTCTTTTGATTTCTGAGTCCAGTTTGTTTTGCACTATCCATTCAATCCATAGCATGTGTAATTTTTTATCTGCGTACAATGCCAATGCGTCCGCATCTTTTACTATTTTCATTTCGATCGAATTGCTCTTATATGATATTATATCGTTGAGTTTTTTCTCTTCATGTTCTGATAGTTTCAGTCCTTTTATGAATTTTTCAGAAACTTTCCAATTGAAGTCTTCGTGATATTTGTGCAATGTTTCTGGGTCTGCTTTGTGTGTTTTTCCAATGTCGTGCAGCAATGCACCCATCGAAACCAATAGTTTGTCACATTTGACATCCTTTGTTATTTTCATTGCAATTTTTTCAACTCTTACACTATGATTGTACATAACTGACCAGTGGTTGAAACTGAAGTGTGGATTCTCTATAAACGATTTTTTGACAAATTCTCTTGTTTTAAAAATTAAGTTTTCAGTCATCATATGACCACATTCAAAAGCCTCAGTAATTTCTGTAGCGGCGCATTCTGGGCCTTTCGTAGCGGCGCGATGGAATTTTCACCCTTGGAAAATTCATTTCAAACGCCTTCTCAATATCGTGCACCCTGATGATCCTGCGAAACGCCTCATGGCCCTCAGAAGACAGCAGGGATATCACTTTGCCTTCCTTTCCGATACGCGCGGTGCGCCCTATCCTGTGCGTATAGTTCTCTGCGTCTGATGGCAGGTCGTAGTTGAAGATGTGCGATACGTCTTTTATGTCCAGCCCGCGTGCTGCGACATCCGTTGCTACAAGTACATGGGGCCTGCCTCTGTGAAATCCCTCAAGCACGTGCATGCGTGCTGCCTGTGAAAGGTCGCCGTGGATGGGTTTTGCTTCAATATCATTCTGCTCCAGCGTCCTGCTCACAAAGTCCGTGTTCCTCTTGGTGTTGCAGAACACTATGGCAAGGTGCGGGTTTTCTTTTTTAATAAGATGCACGAGCAATGAGAGCTTGTCGTTCTCTTTTACATCATAGTAGTATTGTTTCATCTTGTGCCTGGATACAAAGGCCTGGGTCCTGATGTTTACGGGGCTGTTCATGAATCTTCTTGCCAGGAACTCGATCTCTCTGGGCATTGTTGCTGAAAACAGCAGTGTCTGCCTGTTTTTTGGCACAACAGAAAGAATGCGCCTGATGTCGTCTATGAATCCCATGTCCAGCATCCTGTCAGCCTCGTCAAGGACAAGGGTTTTCACGTTCCTGAGGTCTATTGTCCTTCTGCTGAGATGGTCAAGAATGCGTCCGGGCGTGCCGACAACAATGTCTGCGTGCCTCAACCGGGCAATCTGCGGCTCTATGGAGACGCCGCCAAAGACCTCGCAGACTTCTGCTTTTATGTATTTTGCGAATTTCTTCATGTGATCCGCCACCTGGTCAGCAAGCTCGCGCGTGGGAGTTATGATAAGGGCCTGCACGCCCTTCCCGTGTGCAAGCTTGTGCAGTATCGGGCCGCCGAATGCCAGCGTCTTGCCTGAGCCTGTCATGGACTGGGCAATAACATCTTTGCCCTGCATGACAAAGGGGATGGATTTTTCCTGGATTTCTGTGGGTTTTTCAAAACGCAGTTCTTTTATAGCCTTGAGAAGCCTCTCATCAAATCCCATTTCCTCGAATTTCATCACATTACAATTGCGAGAAGAGTTTAAAAAGAAGTCAGAAAATGGCATAATTAAACGTTTTCTTTTCATAGACATTTATGATAACATGAAAACCCCTCCATAATTATACTGGAGGCGGTAATCATGTATGTCGGATTAGACGTTCATAAGAAATTCAACCAGGCAACGGTGGTTGACAAAGACGGTGTTGTGCTGTGTGAATGCACAGTGCAGAACAAGGACAAGCAGCTTGACAGATTCCTGCAGACTCTTGAGCCGGGCTCGAAGCTCGCGCTTGAGGCATGCAGCGTCTGGGAGCCAATCTACGACTTTATCGAAAGCAAGGGCCTGGATGTGTGCC
>JACQNX010000080.1 GCA_016202875.1 Candidatus Aenigmatarchaeota archaeon
AAAGATAGCAACTCCTAGCTACATGGCTGAACAGGAAAAAAAAATAGCAAAAGAGAATAGCTTAAAGATAAAGATTATTGAAAAAAATGAGATGCAAAATCTTGGCATGAATGGCATTTTGGCTGTTGGCTCAGGCTCAAAAAACGAGCCAAAGCTTGTTGTTATGGAATACAGGACAAATAGCAGCGCTACAATTGCCTTGGTTGGAAAAGGAGTCTGCTTTGATTCCGGCGGCTATGACATTAAAGGCGCTTCAAGCATGGAAACAATGAAGATGGACAAGGCAGGAGCAATTGCTGTTATGCTGGCAATGGAGGCAATTGCAAAGCTGAAGCCAAATGTGAATGTTGTTGGAGTGATGCCTTTTGTGGAAAATCTTGTAAGCGACACAAGCTACAAGCCAGGAGATATAGTCAAGACAATGTCTGGCAAGACAATTGAAATATTGAATACAGATGCAGAAGGCAGGGTTATTCTTTCTGATGCGCTGCATTATGCTGCTGCGGAATACAAGCCAGACGCACTGATAGATTTGGCAACATTGACAGGCGCTGTCAGCGTAGCCTTGGGAAACAATGTTGCAGGAATAATGGGAAATGACAAGGGATTGATATCAAAGCTTATTGTTGTCGGCTCAAAAATACATGAACGGCTTTGGGAGCTTCCAATGTTTGAAGACTACAACGAACTTATGAAAAGTGATTTTGCTGATATAAAGAATGTTGTCTCAAATCAATCAGGAAATCCTGCTGGTACAATAACAGGCGCAATGTTCCTTCAGAATTTTGTAGGAGACACAAAATGGGCGCATCTTGACATTGCTGGAACAGCATGGTCAAATGAAGAAAAAGCATATTACAGCAAGGGCGCAACAGGCTTTGGAGTAAGGCTTCTTGCGCAGTTTATTATGAGACCGTAACCAATTTTGCTGAAACTCATTTTTGATTTGCCTCCATCTTCATAAATGTTTTGTCACTCTCTCACCAAAATATACTCCAAGTTGGTTCACCATCTGGCTCCAGTCCCTGATTGTCTTCCGTTTTTCATATGAGTCAATCACCACAAGGTAAAGCAGCTTAAACAAGGCATCATCTGTTGGGAAAGAGCTTTTGTTCTTTGTTGCTTTCCTTATGACTCTGTTGAATCCTTCAATGGGATTGGTTGTATAAATAACCTTCCTTATCTCGCCGGGATACTTGAAAAACGTTGACAGGGATTTCCAGTTGCTGTGCCAGCTTTTCATCGCGTAAGCATACTTGCTACCCCAAATTGACTCAAATTTGTCAAGGGCTTCAAGCCCTGCCTCTTCATTTGGGGCAGTGTAAACCAGCTTCATATCAGCGCAAAACTTCTTCCTGTCTTTCCATCCAACAAACCTGCAGCTGTTCCTTATCTGGTGTACAATGCACCTTTGGATTTCCGTTTGTGGAAATACAGACTCAATGGCCCGCTCAAAGCCGTTAAGGCCGTCAATAGACGCAATCAGGATGTCTTTGACTCCTCTGTTCTTAATGCTGACAAGCGCAGACATCCAGAACTTTGCTGACTCTGCCTCACCTATCCAAATGCCCAATACATCCCTTGCGCCTTCAATGTTTATGCCAGTTATGACATAAGCAGTTTTCTTTGCAATCTGTCCTTCTTGGTTAACATTAAAGACAACACCATCGAGGTATGTAATGGCATAAAATTCGTTCAAAGGCCTGTTCTGCCATTCCCTTGCAATGGGTAGAATCTTGTCTGTTATGCTGCTAACCATATCAGCAGAGATGTCTACGCCATAAATCTTGTGCATATGCGAATTGATATCTCTGGTAGACATTCCTTTGGCATACATTGAGATTATCATGTCTTCAACTGAAGTTGATAGTATCCTTTCATGCTTTTTCACAACAATCGGCTCAAACTCCCCATTTGTGTCTCTTGGAGTGTTGATTTCCATCTCGCCAAAGCGGGACTTGATTGTTTTCCTTGTATGGCCGTTCCTTGAGTTGCTGTTTTCCTTGTTCTTCCAGTCATACTTGGAATAGCCAAGCTCATGTTCCATTTCTGCTTCCAATGCTTCCTGAAGCAGATCCTTGAAC
>JACQNX010000081.1 GCA_016202875.1 Candidatus Aenigmatarchaeota archaeon
CTGCTACATATGAGTTGCGAAAACTTATCTTACGTCAACTACTATAGATGTGTTCTATGCTATGATACATGGCGTTACTAGACTGGAGGGTCTGAAACATTCTGGGTATGTCAGGAAAAAAGCAACTCCAGTTTTACTTGCTATTGATCCTAGAAATTATATAGACTCTATGGGGGAAGGTGTGGAACCTGGTGAAATAGAAATTAAAGGGAAAATAGATTTTGATGACGTTGTCGCAGTAGATTCTTTAGATAAACTGTTGGAAGTAGCTCCTCATCTTATAGAACGCGCATATTTTGAATTTCACTATATCGGAATGAGAAGAGCAAAAGAATGAACTCTTAGCCCAGTATATTCCCGAAGCCCTCGATTGCAGCGTCTTCCTGCGCATCCATTTTTCTCAGAACATCATCTGCTTTTTTATAGCGGTGTGCCAAGCCTGTAAGCAGCTGGTCAGCTAATTTTACAGCCTCACTGCTGCCATCGTAAACTACGAAATAGCCATCTTCCTCTATATCAAGAGAGATTGCGCTCCTCACTGTGATGCTGCCCCTGTTCACAATCTCGTCTTTTTTCAGCAAGTCCTCAGCCTTTGCCTTGTTGTCTGCTGACACAATATACACCACACGCATAGTTTTCCATAGACAATAAATGTCTTAATGTTATCGGTGCAACTGACACCAGAAGCTGGTTTGAAGGAAAAGTCTTTTTGATAAATTGGGAGTCTTCATGATAGACAGCACCATTTCAGCTCTTCTTACAACTCCAACCATTAGATAAAATAGAACGCAATCACAATTATGAGATAAACTGTTATGAGCTGCGCGCCCTCGAGCCAGTTGCAGCGGCCGTCTGATCCTATGTAATTTATAATGAGCACGCTGAATATTACTGCAGCAAGCTCGAACACAGGGAATACCAGTGTAAGGGGCTTTGAGATAATTGCACTGATCAGCACAATCAGAGGCACGACAAACAGTGCAATCTGGGTTGCGGAATTTGTGCCTATCTCTATGGACAATTCGATCTTGTCTTTCAATGCAAAACTCACTGCATTTATTTTCTCTGCAATATTTGTGATGATAGCTATGATTACGACTCCGATGAATACCTGTGTGAGACCGATATGCTGCGAAGCAGATTCTATGCTGGAGACAAGGATTTCTGACTGCAGTGCAGCAAGCATGGTGAAAACAGTAAGCATGATCAGTGCTTTTCTCTTTGTCAGAGTGGGTCTTACCCTTACTCTCCTAAGCTCATCGCCGACATCAAAAAGATGTTTGTGCGTTACAAGCGTGAACAGGAGGCCGAGAATATATATTATAGCCATGACAACAGAAACAGCAAGGCTTATTGTTTCTGTTGCCGCGCCGCCGACAGTGAGAGAATAAACAGTGGGCATTGCAAGTCCCGTCACTGCTATTATGAGCATTGTTGATGAGACGCCTGCGGACTGGGTGTTGAACTTCTGCTCCTTAAACCGCAAGCCGCCTGCAAACATGCTTAGACCAATAAGAAGCAGGAGGTTTCCTATTATAGAGCCTGTTATAGAGGCTTTAACAACTTCTAACAAACCAGCCTGGATGGCAAAAATCGCTATTATAAGCTCGATAGCATTGCCAAATGTCGCGTTCATGAGGGCGCCTATTGTCGGGGTTGTCTGAAGCGCAATATTTTCTGTTGCTTTGCCAATGTATTTGGCGATGGGTATGAGGGACAAAATGGAAAAAATGAAAATGTAAATATCACTCACGCGAAGCAGCGCAAGGAGAATTGACAATGGTACGAAAATAAGAAAATAGTCCAGCAGCCTAAACTTTCCCGGCTTTGCGTCCATGGAAGACATATAATTTTTATTTTATTTAAGGCTCTGGTACGATTGACTATAAAAATATTTTCATAAAAATAAACAGATGGGAAACAAGAAGCTTGCTGTCATAACGATAAACAACCCTGACGTCAACATGGCATTGCAGATCCAGCAGTGCTGCGCTGCTGTGATTGGCGCAAAAGAGCAACAAGGCGGCTTCTTTGCAAATAAATGGGACGATGTGGAGATTGTTGTTGTGAGCGTGGTGGACAATCTCACAATTAGACAGCTGAAAGAAAATGCCGAGAAGTTCGGGCTGAAAACATTCCTGCAAAAAAGTATTGAACAGGACACACGGTACGAAGTTCTTGTGATAGGCCCTGACACAGGAGAGCGGTTGAACAAGATCTCACCGAACCTCAGGCTGTTCACGCCGCTGCACTAATTTGATGCATGTCTTTTTTCAATTTTCAGAGCTTTGCCACTCGCTTGGAATTGAAACGATAACAACAGATTTCCCAGAAAGTTTTTCCTGAAAGAATCTTGCCGCATTCTGCATCTTACGTATAGTGCCACATTTTGTTTACTTTTTTCTCGACTTTCATTTATATCGCTATATCCCCTGTTTCTTCAAGGTACTTGATTATCAGCTCTACCATAGGCTCAAGATTCGCGCTTTTGTGCCCTGCTTCCAAAGCGTCATAATAGTCGGCCTTCTCCTTGTTCTTGATATTTATCATGGGGAGTCCGTTCTTTCGAAGGGTAAAGTTAAGCAATAGCCTGCCAACACGACCGTTGCCATCGTGGAAAGGGTGTATTGATTCGAAGACATGGTGAAAGTATGCAGCTACGATAACCGGGTGATATTTTTTTTTATTCGATCTGTACCAGAGCATTAATTGCTTGAACTGCTTTTCTACTTCGTCAGGTGGTGGAGGTGTGAAGCTGGCACCCCTAACGTAAACCTGCACATCCCTGAATTTGCCTGAATATTTCCATAGTATGTTATGCATCAGAAGCTTGTGCAGTTTCAGGACAAATACCCTGTTGATGTCGCCCTTATAGGCCAGCATATAGTCGAAAGCGTCCTTATGGTTCTGGACCTCGCTGATTTCCTTTATGCTCTTTCCTTCGGGCACAATCTTATCGAAAAGTATCAGCGCAGTTTCCTGCAATGTGACAGTGGAGCCCTCTATGGCGTTCGTATCATACGTGAATTCGGTGACAAAATGCTCGTAGTAGTTTTCATATACGCTGCCGGTTACTTTTTGCTTGTTTTTCAGGTAGGAGTCCTTTATTTGATCTAGTTTCTTCTTCTGATTCTCTGAAACTAGCCCAAAAAGCGGATCCGACAGCTTTCTCGCTTCGTTGGATTTTTTCATCAGCTCTGGCTTTTTGGATTTCATCAGGCGCTCTAACTCCTTCTTGCTCAGGTCCCTTCCCAAGTAAACCCTTACCTTTTCCCATCGACCATCGTGACGTATATTCTCTACTATATAGAAATATAGTCCGCTCTTTTTCTTCTGCTTCTCCAAGTACATACAGTCTTTATGGGCACATATAAATATAAAGCTTCTTTATGTGTGCCCATATAAACTATCCTGCGCCGCTGACTACTCTTATTTTTTCCTCTATAAACTCTTTCACGCCCCGGCAGAGAAATTTTACATCGACCCACGCATTTTTGTGCTCTGGCGACCATTCTTTGCTGTGCGAGAACCGCACTCTGGACAACTCACTGGTATCACCTCAGATACAGTTTTGTTACGAACAAAAACCTCCCAGAAGGCAAATTCATGGAATAAGCACCAGTAGTCTAACCTGGCAGGACCTGAGCTTCCCAAGCTCATGGCCCGGGTTCAAATCCCGGCTGGTGCATTGATAGTGGGCCCGGCACATATACAACCGTAGGTTTGGTTCTCCAAGACTGATGACAGTTTCTTGAAGCGCTATAAGACTTATATCCAAACCAGAGCAACTATACATATGCCTTACACAGTCACAATAATGCCATCTGCCGAAGAAGACCTGAAAAAGATGGACAAGGAATTTGTGAGGCGATTCTTCAACAAGATAGAAAAGCTGAAAACATATCCCGATGTTCACGGAAAGCCGCTGCGATATTCACTCGCAGGAAAGTGGGAGCTGAAATTTGAAAACAAATGGAGAATCATTTACATAATTAACGAGAAAGACAAGAAAGTAGAAATAGAAGCCATATGGCACAAAGACGATTTCTAAAGTCC
>JACQNX010000083.1 GCA_016202875.1 Candidatus Aenigmatarchaeota archaeon
AAAATGATAGCGCAGTTCTTTCCTGATGCCGTGGACAAGAAAGGCAACATAAAAACGAAAGCCCTTGCAGATGCTGTTTTCAACAGCAAAACCAAGCTCTCGGTGCTCAACAGCCTTGTCCATCCTTTTGTTATCAGGGCGATAAAACAGAGGCTGAAAAAGTTTAAAGAGAAAGTTGTCGTTCTTGATGCCCCTTTGCTTATAGAGGCTGATATGCTGGGCATTGTTGATTTTTTGATAATAATGAATGCCAGCAAGAGTGCAATAGTAAAAAGATCTAAGTTCACAAAAAAAGAGATAGAGCATCGGTCAGCACATCAGATGCCTTTTGAGGAGAAGAAAGAACATGCGATTAAAAAATTAGGCGATAAAAACGTATTTGTTGTTGACAACTCCGGAGATATCAAAAAAACAAAAGAACAGCTAAAAGCGATATGGGAGAGGATAAAGTAAATTAACAAAACGACGCAATAAAAAATCAATCAAGAGCTGATAAAAATGCCGACAGAAACCACAAACAAGATTGCAGTTTACCCCGGGACATTTGATCCCATCACATACGGCCACATAGACGTGATCAAGCGCAGCCAGAAGTTATTTGAAAAAGTAATCGTCGCTGTGCTGGAAAACTCAAGAAAGTCGTGCCTTTTTTCTACAGCCGAGAGAATAGATATGATCAAGAATTCTGTTGCTGACATAGAAGTTGAATCCTTTTCCGGTCTTCTCGTTGACTTCTTGAAAAGAAAGAACGCGTTTTTTGTCATCCGCGGCCTGCGCGCTGTCTCAGATTTTGACTACGAGTTCCAGATGGCCATCGCGAACAAGAGTTTGGTCCCGGAAATAGAAACAATATTCATCATGACCGACAAAGAGCATTTTTACCTTAATTCCACGCTTGTCAAGGAGCTGGCAAAAAATCGTGCAGATCTGAAGGATTTAGTGCCTGAACCTGTAGAAAGGGCGCTGCAGGAAAAATTCAAATAGTCTTCGCTGGAAGTATTAGCATGTACGAATTCCATAAACGCAGCTTCGGTGAACGTCATAATTACCTTGCTGCCGCGCAAGAAATAGGCCATGCAGTAGGCTATGGTTTTTCCTCTCCTCTTGCAGGATCTGCTTACTCGCTGAACAACGGAGAATACCCGCTCAAAAAATCATGCAGGTGCGGCAATTATTAAGGTTATAAAGATTGTGATTATAGATTTCCTGTGACCATAATGGCAATTGCGCCGCATCCTATACGTTTTATAAAGAAAGAGTTGTACGGAATTGTTAGAAGCCCGGCAGTTCAGAAAGAACCATTTTACCAGCTGACTTCTGATGAATGGCTTCAAGTTCTTCATCACCTGGATGCTCATGAAATACAAGGATTATCTCGCAGAGGCGCTATGACAGAAATACTTTCAGAACATACGCCAAGATTCTTTCTTTATGATGCAGCCAAGACCTATTTGTCAGAAAATAACGGACCATCTGCAATGGCATTAGTACCTGAACGAGAAAAGGGACTTTATACAAAAGTTGCCCGTTTATGGGCGGAATTGAACGATTATGAATTGGTGGACATCTCAACTGAACCAGATAACGTCATCTGGGACATTCAGAAAAAAGCTGCCTGATTTCTGATGAAAGACTCTACCTGTACTTCCTCTTCTCCCATTCCTGGCCCTTCTGCTGCGCAACTGCATGCCCGCTGAGGAACGTGTGCTTTTCTTCCGGCACCCTCAATGTCCCCTCAAGCGGGTCCCATGCATGCTCCCTTACGGAAACCTGCTGCCTTGCAAAGACGTCAGGATTCTCATGTGTGATGCCGTAAAATTCTGCAGGCAGTTTCCTGGGCTCTACGTCCTGCTCCAGAAATTTCACTATATTCCTTATAGCCTGCACGCTGTGCTCAAACACCTCAAACATCGTCTTCCCTCCTCCTGCTCTCCCGCTGCCGCGCTCAAATATGATGATACCGTCTCTGAAGCCTTTTTTTCGCAGCTGGTAAATCCATTTGTACAAGGCCTCATGCCCTATTGAGCCCAGGGCTATGGGAATGTGCGCAGTGCCCCAGTACGGCTTGGGCTCCCCGAGGTGCAGCAGGTAGATGTACTTGCCGATGTCATTGGGCCAGGTAATAATGCCTTCTTTCTTCTCATCGTCCAGATTGATGTTCTGTCCCATGCACTGCTCAAAGTCTATGGTCACTTTCACAAAAGGCGAGTTTATTTTCTTTGCGAGCTGGTACAGATAAATAGGCCTGTAGTAGCGTGCCAGTCCTTCGCTGCCGGCTTGCGAGTGCGGCGTCTCTATGAGATAGTAAATGGAATTTTTTTCGCAGAACTCTTTCAGCGACATGCCATCAAGCTCTCCATTCGTCTTGAGCAGGTGCCCTTCATGGTATTTCGCAGCTACAGCAGAATTGAACTCTTCCTCTTTTGTTATGTAGGCGTCTTCCGGTTCCTTAGGACCTGCGATGTTGAACCACAATGGATCCTTCAGGTGGTACATGTATATCGCGACAGCCATGTAAGCGTCTATCTCACCGCCGTCAAGAAGGTATTGTGCGAATCTAGAGTCTTTCCATACGTTGTATATGAAATCGGATGAGCGTGTCTTTTTCTCATATTCTCGCTCAATAAATGTTCTGACAGCTTCCTTTATCTGGTCCTCCATGAACTTTTTCTCCTGAGGTGATGCCCTTTTATATTCCTCGGAATTCCTGCGCCTCTCAAGCTCCTGTTTTTCCATGTCCTGCCTCTTTTTTTCCAGTTCTGCGAGGAGTGCCTTCTCGTGTGTGTCGTAGGCGTTGTCGGCATGTATCTGGCCCCACACGGATCCGCCATAGCGCATCTTTGTCTTTACAAATTCTTTCACAGCTCTTCCGCCAGCATTGTCCTCTTCTGCCAGCTGCCAGAATGGTCTGCCATAGAAGTCCACTACTTGGTAGCTGTATCCATAAGGCTTGAGTCTTGTTTCTTCCTGCTGCAACTGTATTTTTTGGGAGCCATGAACATTGATGTATGCAAATTTGAACTCCTTGGCGAACTTGAAGCTCGTGGCTGTGCGCTTGTGCACCTGATCGTATATCCTGCGCTCTGCTGATTCAAGCGATGCAACCTCGCCAAGCTCGCCGTGCAGTCCGACCTTTATGCCCAGAATTCTCAGTGCCTCTTCCATCTGCTTCTTGAGCTGGGGCTCTAAGAACTCTATCACTGTGTCCAGATCCACCTGATTGAACTGCACTCCTGCCGTAGCGCCGAACGCCCCTGCTTTCTGCGCCAGCCCCAGAAGGTTCGGGTCCTTGCCAATATGCCACCATCCAGATGATATGCCCACTTTATATGCCATAGATTATTAGTTGCTCTGCGTTCTATATATGGATTTTGATAGCTCTGAATTCAGCTGTGTTGCCGATTTTTGGTGAAAATAGAAAAAATGTAATCACTGCCCCATCCCTATCTTGGACTTTATGAACCCCACGATGGAATTGTACCTGTCCGCAGCATTGGCAAAATAGTATTTTGTTATGCGTTCGTCCCAGTCCCTTTCGTAGGGCCCGCGCTTGAAGAGCTGGAAGTTCAGCGAGAACCAGCCAAAGAAATCCTTTACTGCCTTGAGTCGCTCCTTCTCTTCCAAGTCCAGTCTCTTGCCTTTTTTCGGCGTCGCTGTACCAAGAAGATTATTCACATAATCCTCAAAACTCTCTTTTATTGCCTTCAGCTCCAGGAGCTTGGCAAACATGGCATTCTGGCTCATGAAGACCATGTTGACATCAAACACGCCATCTTCAAGCTCATCGCCTGTCGGCATGCGCAGGTTTGTCTTGTCCAGTTTTACAATAAAGAATGAATAATAATGCTTGTGCCTGATGAGCCAGCCCTCCTCGTACATGTCTTTTAATTTTTCCTTGGCCCATTCGTCCGTTATCCAGGGATAATCCTTGACAAGGCCATGCTCCTTGTGAAATATTAAATTTTTCTTTGTCCAGTTGTCATAAGGCGAGACCTTCCATTTCCACGGCTCTGCAGCAGAGGTGAACTTGGCTATCTCTTCTGTCCCGCCCTTGAAAAACTCTGGGGCGCCAAAATCCTTCCATGTCCATATCTCTATGCTCGCAGAAGAAACAGCATGTCCGCCAGCTGTCATGAACGATGTTCTGGTAGCCTGCCGTGTACCGGCATCAGAAAGCCCTTCTTCAATGAGCTTGTGCCGCGCTATTATGGGCTTGAGCCAGTTTTTATATTCTTCTACCGACTTGGCGCGAGCCCTGTGCATTGTTTGGATGCGCGTGTACCTGTCCTTCAGGTTTCCCAGGAAAAGCCGCTTCCACTCCTGGTACAGCTTGTTCTTTGTCACAAGCACAACAGCCTCTGCTTTTGAAATGTCCAGCGTGTTTGCCACTTTGTCAATATCCATGTCCTCGTCTTTTAGCTTCATGAAATCTATTATGAGCGTTGGCCAGCGGGATATTATGGAACGCATGGATATGCCGTCTCCTGTGTGGAAATCTACCTGGTCTATGAACACGGCCTTGAGCGAGTGGTTGTCCACGCGCTTCTCCCGCTCTTTCTTGGTCTTCTCATCTTCATCCACTTGTAAGCAGAGCTCATTTTCATCCTCTTTTATATGGTTGTGGTTTTTGCTCTCGTCCTTGGGTTTATGTTCATTAGGCGTTTCCTTG
>JACQNX010000084.1 GCA_016202875.1 Candidatus Aenigmatarchaeota archaeon
GACCTTTTCTTTCAAGAAAAGGGATTTGCCACTAAGCTACAGGCCCATGCTGGTTACGTTATTTATTAATCTTAAGTTCTTAATTATTTTACGTTATTCATTCTTATACGGGGTGAGCTTTTTCATGCTCATGAAAATATTCAGCCAGCTCAAACAGCATTATGCCGAGAAATGGACAGAGGCAAATGGCAGAGAACTGCATCTCTGGTGGCCTGTATCCGGGAAGTTCAAGCCTCAAGAGTTGGAAATAGTTGTCGGCACAATACTCACGCAGAATACAAACTGGAAAAATGTGGAGAAAGCGCTGGCGAACATGATAGAAGCCGGTTTCGTGAGTGCTGATACAATATCCCGCTGCAGCACCAGAAAACTAGGGCATGTTATCAGGCCTGCTGGCTTTTTTACACAGAAGGCCAAAAGGCTGAAAGAGCTCGCTGCATTTATAGTACATTTTGATGATGATTTTTACAAAAACGTCACAAGACAACAGCTTCTCAATATAAATGGTATCGGCCAGGAAACTGCTGATTCCATTTTACTCTATGCCTGCGGCAAAGCAGAATTCGTTGTCGATGCTTATACGAAGAGAATATTTGCAAGATTTGGTATTCTAGGGAAAGACGAGAAATACGACAACATAAAGAGATTTTTTGAGGCATGTATCAGGAAAGATACCAAACTTTATAAGGAATTTCATGCTCTCATTGTCGAACATGCAAAAGAAACGTGCAGGAAAAAACCTTTGTGCGATGCCTGCCCGCTAAAAGAGTGTAAGCGTTTCATTGAGTAGATAATTATTTCTGAAATGCTGCTGACAACACAAAAGATACGGTACTGGCTTAAAGAGAATGGTGGATTTATTTATATCACAAATCCTAAATAATACTTATGTCCAGTCCTTTTGTATTGTCGCTCGTTAGCGTAATTATAGTGAGCCTTATCTCACTTGTTGGCATGGCTGCAGTGCTTATAGCAAAAAAGAAAATTAATGCTGTGCTACTCTATTTCGTGAGCTTCTCGGCAGGGGCTTTGTTCGGTGATGCGATGCTGCATCTCCTCCCAGAAGCTGCTGAGCTAGGGTTCACAGCTGCTATCTCATTGTTTGTGCTTTTGGGCATTGTTATCTCGTTTATAGTTGAGAAGATAATTCACTACACACATTGCCATCTACCTTCTTCAAGATCTCATGTGCATTCATTTGCCTATATGAACCTCTTCGGGGATGCTGTGCACAATTTTATAGACGGCTTGCTGATAGCTGTGTCCTATCTTGTGAGCATTCCAGTAGGCATAGCGACCACAATAGCTGTCATATTCCATGAGATTCCGCAGGAGATAGGGGATTTTGGCGTCCTGATTCATGGAGGCTTTAAAGTCAGACAGGCTCTTTTTCTCAATTTTCTGACAGCTCTGCTTGCAGTTGTTGGCGCAGTGGCAGCAATTTTAATCGCGGTTTATATAGAGGGCATTGTCATACCGTTAGTCGCATTCGCAGCTGGTAATTTCATCTACATTGCAGGCGCTGACCTCATACCAGAGCTGCACAAGAAATTCACACCACGGAGCGCAGTTCTGCAGCTTGCTGTTTTCCTGATTGGCATTGGCGTTATGTATGCGCTGCTGTTTGTTGAAGGTTGATGAGAATGCTCCCGGCGTAACGGAATTCTTCGCTCCGGATTTCAAGGGTTAATTATAAAATGCTCTTTGATTCTTCTGACCGCTTGACTTTCAGTGTTTAACTTATAGAGCCTTGAACGTCCCACTTACCTGGTTTCCTTCACTATACTTGTCAAAGAATAGTCAAACCCCCTGTAAGTCATCAGAAAGTCCAGCACCTTTATTGTCGGTGACTTGCCGAATACTTCTGTATCGTCAAACAGATTGCCTTCCAGACAAAAGATTTCCCAGAAAGTTTTTCTTGGAAGGGATTCCGACATGCGTATCATGCCAATTTTACCGCGCTCCGCAGAATACGTGTACTGCCACTTTGCAATGAATACTGTATTCCGGCGGATCTCCTTCTGCAGCTTGGCGGGCATGCTATTCCATTCATGCCACATCTTGTTTACTTTTTTCTCGACTTTCATTAGTATCCCCGGCTATTTCATAAAAACCTGCTTCATGTCGTGAATGTCAAAAAGCAGTACATTGTTTTCCTTGGCCTTTTTGCTGAAGCTCTTGACAAAGACAGCATAGTAGTCTTTTCGACCTTTTTTGAAAAGCTCGACATGCTCTGATTTTTTCTTTAAGTTATTTATTATGACGCCAGGATTAACATTGTCTTTCCATTTGCATTCGCAAAACAGCATTTCTTTCGCTTTTTTATTGAAAGCTATAATGTCTATTTCATCCTGCTTGCTCCACCATCTGCCTATATTCGTGGCACTGAATGGCAGTCTGTCATTTACATTTGCTTCTATCAGAACCTCCTTGCAGATGCCTTCGAATGCCTTGCCTACAAAAGCCGTGAAGTTGTTTTTTACGCTTTCCACTACGGGTGCCGAATTCTCTATTTCCAGATAAGACATGTTAGGGTACACAAAACGGAACCAGAAATTAAAGAAATTGTCGTTTATGAAATAAAGCGTCTTTTTACTTTGCGGCTTCAGTTTTGTGACAGGGTTTTCTCTCCTTATGAGCCCCATGTCTTTTTCAAGCACATTTAGAAAGTAGCTGAGTGAGGTCTGCTTTATGCTTATCATGTCGGCTATCTCGTTTGTCTTTGTCCTGCCCTGGGCTATCAGTTTCATTATATTGAAGTACGTTGCAGGATTCGGAAGCTCTGTTCTTATGAGCATTTCAGGCTCGTTGTAAAGTGCACTTCTTTTTGAAAGTATGCCTGCTTCTATGCTTTTTATCATATCCTGCTTCGCGTCCGCTTCCAGAAGATATTTTGGCGTTCCTCCGAATATTGCATATATCTCAACTAGTTTTTCTATCGGAACAGAAGGAAACCATTCAAACAAATGCCTGAATTTAAGCGGATCCAGGTCTATCTGGCCTGTGCGCCTGCCATAGAGGGGCGCCGAGTATTCAAAAAGCTTGTGCATCATTCCTATCGAGGAACCCATGACAACAAGAAAAACTCCTGATTTCTTGTGGTGGTTGTCTATCTGTTTCTGAAGGATTGACGGCACAGACTTGTTTATGGTGAGAAATCTCTGGAATTCGTCAATAACAATTACAACCTTTTCCTGTATACCGAGCATCCTGTCGAAAAGCTCATCCCATGAAGGCTCGCCGATGAAACTCAGGCCGAATTTTTCATTAAGGCTTTTTGCGAAGAGCAGCCTAAGCTCCTTGTCATCTATGTCGGGCACAAAGAAATAGAGCGCTTTCTTTCCAGATATGAACTTCTCAATAAGCGCCGTTTTGCCGACGCGTCTCCTGCCTATCACTGACAGGAAGCTGAAGCCTTCTTTCTTGTGCTCTTTGGAAAGAAAACCCAGTTCATCTATTCTGTTTACAAACTTTATTGTCATAACAATTATTGTGAAGACAATAATATTTAAAGCTTTCTCTCAGTTACTTGCCTCACTTTTTCTTCTAGAAATTCCTTCAAGCTTTAAATAGTATTAACACGCTAATACAGTTAGTATTATCACACCAATATTGAGGTTGATTGTGGTTATGAAAGAATTTTACGACAGGGAACGTGAAATAGAAATGCTGAAGGAGAAAGCGGAATCGCTAAAGTCCGGCGAGCTTGTTGTGATGTACGGGCGCAGGCGTGTCGGGAAAACAGAAATAGTCAAGCGGTTTCTCGAGAATGTCAAAGCAAACAAGATGTACTTTTACCTTGATCTTGTCGAACGGACTGTTGCGATGGGTGCGATGTCAGAAGCAATCAAAACGCAGCTTGGGGATACAATCGAATTGGAAAACTGGGATTCGTTTTTCGAATACCTGCATAAGAAATCAGAAAAGGAAAGGCTTGTTGTAGTGATAGACGAGTTCCAGCGCTTTCTTGAGGTATCCCTAGAATTTATGACAAAGCTCCAGCGGCACTGGGATGAAAGCCTGAAGTACGACAAAATAATGATGCTTGCTGTCGGTTCTTCTATAGGCATGATGCTGAAAATATCAAAAAGCTATGCTGCGCCGCTATATGGCAGGGTTGACAGCAGGATAAAGATAAGACCTTTTCGCTACGTCGACTTCAGGAAAATGTTTTCGCAAATGACTGAAGAAGAAAGGATAAGATACTATGCAGTATTTGGCGGCACGCCGTACTACCTTGCACGTGCAAAAGATGCAGAGGGCGACATTTACAGCCGGATTTATAAGCTCGTATTGATGCGGGATGGCAAGCTGAGAGACGAAGCAGAGATACTCATGGAAGCTGAAAATCTCAGAACGCATGCAAAGTACAACTCCATATTGCAGGCGATTTCCATGGGCAGGGAAACGACAAAAGAAATTGAGGACTATACACGCATAAAAAGAACAACGCTTCCTACCTATCTAAAAAATCTTGAAAAACTGCTTGACATCGTCGAGAAATTTGAGCCTGTCATGGGAAAGGAGCGCCACGGCCGCTACAGGATAAGCGACAATTTCTTCAGGTTCTGGTATAAATTCGTATTTCCCAACCAGAGCCTCTTTAACATGGCAGACGGCGCAGGAAAAGTTCAGGACTTGATCAAGGACAACCTGAATGCTTATATCGCGAAGACCTTTGAGAAGATTGTACATGAACTGCTTATGTTGTACTCGGGCAGGGCAATAAAGGGCCTTGAGA
>JACQNX010000082.1 GCA_016202875.1 Candidatus Aenigmatarchaeota archaeon
ACGTTATCCAGAGCAAGGGCGGCGGCGCAGGAAAAGGCATGCCTCCCGGAATGGGCGGCGACATGGGCAACGGAGATTATGGGGAATAAATTATGCTCGGAAATGATTATCTCTAAATTGAAAGAAGTGAATTGCATGCCAACCGAAACTCAGACTACAGTTGCATTTCCTGGATTCGCATACCGAGGATTTTGAAACCGTCTGGCGAAATTGAGAAAATTGTTTGGCTGACATCAAAGGATATAGAAAATGTTGCGCCTGTTGATGTCCTTATCATGACTGACCTGAAAGAGGAGAATCTCATTGACTGACAGTCTATTGAGCATTTAGGCTTTGGCATAGTGAGTTTACGTGAAAAATCTTTTTATAGCGGCTTAGACAAATAGTTTCTAGATTTGTATGGTAGAAGAAGAATACGAACTGGTGCCGCTGAGCCCCATAAGACGGATGGAAAAGCGTTTAGAGAGGCTGGAAAAGGCGGGGACAGGCACTGAGATGATAAAAGAGCTTATTGAAGTCGTCAAGACAAACCAGCAGATCGTGGATGATGTTGTAAGGATAAATTCTGATATGATTAAGCGCGTCTCTGAATTGTCACAGACTGTGGACAAGGTCGCAAATAAGATTGATGAGTTTATCAGCAGGATAGAGGTTTCAGAGGGGCAGGTGCCCCAAGCACAAGAGCAAAACACAGAGCTCCAGGCAAAGATAGACAGGCTTGAAAATAGAATAAATTCCATGATAACAGCAGCAAACCAGAGAAAGACTGCTCCAGCACGACCTATGATGGTAAGAAGGCCCCTGGCGCCGAGAATATAGTTTTCTAGCTCTTGATTTTTGAATACAGTCCCTGCGCAAGACAAAAAAAGTTTAAGTAGGGGTTTTAACAAAGAGACTATATGCACCGGAAAGGCCAGGAAGCTGTTTCTCTATTATTGATGTCAGGCATACTTATCGGAGTGGTTGGTTCTGTATATTTCTGGGGTGTGCCTCTTATCCAGAAGAGCAGGGATGCGCAGCTATTGGAAAATGCCGAGGCGCTCATGCTTCTCATAGACCAGAAAATCAAGACAGTGGCAGCTAGCGGTGGCAGGGAAACCATAAAGATAGTGGAGCCCGGCACACTCAGGCTCATTGGAGGAAAAATATCTTACAACATTTCAACTGACGGCACAATATACGCTATTGATGCAAGCATACCACTTGGCAAGACAGGAAACTGCGATGATACAAAACAGGGTGTCCTTGGCCAAGACGATTCCTCTGTGCTCTGTGTGGTAAGCAATCAGATCAGCAGTGCGAAATACCAAAATACATACACCTTGTCCTACAGAAATCTCACTTCAGGCCTAAAAATATTCAGAATAGTGCTCATCGGGCCCGTCGCAGCTGGAGGGGCGGAGAGCTCCATTATAATAGAGAATGCTGGCGTGATTGAGGCCACAGAAAACGGCAAACAGGTTGTAACAGTCAATATAGACATAAAAATACAGAGAGCTTAAGCGATTTCAAGTACTTGAAAGAAAACAATCTTAATAAACAACAACCGAACTATTACTTACAATGAAAGGGCAGAATGAGGTTCTGGTACTGATCATGATAACTGGCATACTTTTTGCCGTTATTGCGGCTGTATGGCTGTGGGCAACGCCCATTATTGAAAGGAACAAGGAAATTTCGTTCCTCAGGTCAACAGAAGATTTTACAAAAGATCTGGCAAATGAGATCAAGCTTGTGGCAAAAAATGGCGGCAAAGCAGAATTAAGGGCCAATGCCCTAAGCCCAAAAACTACCATCCTCCTCAATGTGAGTGATATACAAATATTTACTATCACTCAGGATACTATCTATGAAAAAAATTTTGAGATACCGTTAAAAGAGATGGCTTGCGGGACAACTGCGGCAATATGGGGACTCAATGATTCGGATGTTATATGTATTCTGAGCGTTCCTATAGGGAAGGATAATGTAAGAACGCGCTTTTCTATTAATTTCATACAGCTTAATGCCGGAACAACAAGGGCCTACAAAATTACATTACTGCCACTAACACAGATAAGCAGTCTGGAAAAGGCCTCGGTACTGCTGGAGAACAAAGGAGTTCAAGAAACTACAGCCGACGGCAGAACACTAATAAGCACACTAATCGCAATTAATATCGTGTAATTACCAAAGGTGAATCGTATCAAAGGACAGTACAGGATAATAGTGGAAATCATGCTGTTTGGTCTAGGCGTGGCAATAACAGGCTTTGTGCTTTTGAGCTTTCAGGACCTGCAAAAAAATGCAGACGAGATTGCTATAAAAGACCAGATGAGCACTGTGCTAAATACTGCGATAAATGCCGTGGTAAAGGCATCACTGACGAATAATGCAATAATACGGCTGGATATTCCGGTTTCTGTTTCTGGGCGGACGTACAAGCTGTTCGTAGAGAATGACAAAAATCTGACTGCAATAGACTTAACAGACACTACGATTAATGTCAGCAGAGAAATTTTTAATATAGATGAACCTAATAATAGAGTAACTGGAGACGTTGTGAGCAGTGCCGGTGTTGCAGAAATAAGCTATAGCGGCAGCAAAATAATAATACAGAGAGGCTAATTTATGGACGATTATGTGACTGTAAACTTCAAGACAGCAGCAGGGTACAAAAAAATCAGAATAAAGAAGCCCGTTCCTGAAAAGGGGAAAACCTATCCTATCAAGACCGGGGCTATTGGCTGGCAAGGCGAAGGTGTGCCTTTCGGGATTAGTGGCTGGCAGGTTCAGGGTGGTGTACCCTTTGGAGCTATGCAGCAAATGGCTGCACCTACGGCCACCATGCAGCAGAGCACTTTTCAAACAAAAGTCGCTGGACTGCAAATCCTAGGAAGTTCGTTTACTGGCGAAGATAGAATTGACGTGCAAGTGAACGGCATAGATATTCCGGACGTTCCTTTCGAAATGAAGACTCTGGAGACATTTGATGAAGAGAGCCTTAAGAAAATAAATTTAAAGTATCCGCTGATTCCCAGAAACCCCAAGCAGGGTGAACGCGTGCTGGCATACGCGCACATATTCTACAGTCCTAAAATAAACGAACCTGTTTATCTTGTAGTGGAGCCAAAAATAGATGAAAAAGACATGCAGCTTCTCGGCGAAATCAAGGAATACATACAGGAAAAACTTGATATTAACTTTGCCCAATTAACAAGAAATGATGCAATAAAATATATCATTGTCCTTCTGGAGAGGGCTTTTGACTACTACAAAATAAAAGAAAAGACTGCCAAAAAGGATGTTTTCAAATACTATGTCCTGAGAGATTTTATTGGCCTGGGAAAAATAGAACCATTCATGCAGGACAGACAGATAGAAGACATATCCTGCGACGGTATGAACATACCGATATATATTTACCACAGAGACCCGAAATTAGGCTCGCTCAGGACGAACATCAAGTTCGGTGATAAGGATGAACTGGACACATTCGTGAACAAGCTCTCTGAGCGCTGCGGAAAAAGCATATCTGTCGCAAGGCCACTGCTAGATGGCTCGCTCCCTGACGGGTCACGAGTACAGTCAACATTGGGCAGTGATATTGCAAGGCATGGAAGCAATTTTACCATAAGAATGTTCACTGAAAAACCGATGACACCTATAGACATAATAAATTTCGGCACATGCGATCTGAAAATGATGGCGTACTATTGGTTTCTCGTAGAAAACGGGTTTTCTGTGCTCATCGCAGGCGGCACCGCTTCTGGGAAAACTTCACTATTAAATGTGCTGTCGCTTTTCATAAAGCCACAGATGAAAATCGTAAGTATTGAGGATACGGCTGAAATCAGGATACCGCATGCCCACTGGGTGCCTGAAGTGGCAAGAACGCCTATAGCTGAAGAAGGCAAAGTTGATCTTTTTGAATTGCTGAGAGAATCGCTTAGACAAAGACCTGACTACATTATTGTAGGTGAGGTGAGAGGCAAAGAAGCTTATGTACTGTTCCAGCAGATGGCAACAGGGCATCCTGGCTTGTCGACTATTCATGCTGAAAACTTCCAGAAACTCATGGACAGACTGACATCGCCGCCAATATCTTTGCCGCCAAGCCTCATACAAAATCTGGATGCCATACTATTTGTCAAAAGAGTAAAACAGGGAAGAAGATACGTGAGGAAAGTTTTCGGGACATCAGAAGTCTTGGGATACGACAGTAAAAATGGCATTCCGCTTGCCAATGAAGTTTTCAAGTGGGATGCGTTCGCGAACAAATTTAAAATATCCAACAAGAGTGGTCTTTTGAAGAAAATAGCCGACAACACAGGGACGTCGGCTGCTGACATGCAGGAAGAAATAAGAAAACGGGCAGCTGTTCTTGAGTGGCTCTTAAACCAAAAAATAACAGATTATAGAAAAGTCGCATCTGTTATAAACCTGTTTTATATGTCGCCAGACTTTCTCCTGCAAAGGATAGGGCACGTATGAGCTATGTTTCTGTTGCATACAAACTTTTTGGGGGCGTAGGCCGTTCAATTAGAGGCTCTTTTCTTGACGTGAGGGATAACCTGCACAAAGCCAGCATAGCCTACACAATAGAGGAATATATTTCTATGGCGCTGTTCACAGTCATGCTCACATTTGTACTAGAGACGATAATGCTTTCTTTTATTTTCGGGCTGATAATAGAGCCCATCGCTGCTGTGATGCTTGCATCCACACTTGCTGCAACACTTTCTGGTGCACTATTCTTCTTCTTTTATACATATCCTGGGACCCTTGTGAAGCACAGAAGAGGCCAGATAAGAAAGGTCCTGCCATTTGCATCATCGTACCTCGCAACAATAGCGAGTTCCAAGATTTCTCCGCTGCTGATGTTCAAAACGCTGAGCGGATTCAAAGAGTATGGTTATATTGCAAAAGAGTCTGAACAGATTGTCAAGGGTGTGGAAATTTTCGGGATGAATGTCTCAACAGCCATCAAGAAAGAGGCGAAGCGCACGCCGTCCAAGGAGTTTGCAGAGCTTCTCTGGGGAATAAACAGCATGCTGACATCGGGCGGCGATCTTGCTGATTTCCTGCGCGACAAAAGCGAGTCCTTTATGTCTGACTACAGAAGGCGCATACGGAAGTACTCGCAGGACCTGTCGCTCTATGTAGAGATCTATCTTACTCTCATAATAACAGGCTCGATATTTTTTATTGTGCTTTCTTCTGTGATTTCCACACTGGCAGGAGGAGCTAGTACAATACTGATCCAAAGCTTCATTGTCTTCCTACTTTTGCCCATGCTCTCCATAGGCTTTATAGTTCTGATAAAATCGTCTTCGCCGCTTGAATAAGTTGGATGAAGAACAACAACATGATGTGAACTGCCCCTAGCTACCGCAAGGGGACTTCTCGGCAACAAAGTTAAAAACAATGATAATAAAAACTATTAGAGTAAGATAGTAATTGGGTTGTAATTTATGGAAAGCAAACACATATTTATCACGTCTTCCATAGCTTTTGTTTTTATCATAATAGCAGCTATTTTTGTGAACAATTTTGTCATAGCTTCTAACCTTATTTTTCTCGGAGCAGTCATTTTGATCTTTCCTTACAGCCTGAATAAATTTTTTGAATTCAAGAGGACCAGGGCCTATGAGGAAGAATTTCCTAATTTTCTGCGCGACCTTGCAGAATCCCAGAGGGCTGGGCTCACCCTGATGCAGGCACTCCAGTCTGCATCCAAGACAGAATACGGCATGCTCACTTATGAGATAAAAAGAATGTACAACCAGCTGACATGGAATGTTCCTGTAGAAACGGTCCTGAAAAATTTCAGCGAACGTATAAAAAAAAGCAAAATGATCGTCAGGGCCATGATGATCATAGACCAAGCGACAAAATCCGGAGGCAATGTTGAACAGACCATGGAATCGCTGGCAACGAACATAGAGTCACTGAGAGAGGTGCAGGAAGAAAAATCGCTTATGTTAAATCAGCAGGTTATTATGATGTATGCCATATTCTTCATATTTTTGGGCATATCAATAGCCCTGATAAAATTCCTTGTTCCGCTTTTCCAGACACAGACAGAGGCTGGCAGCCTTGGATTCCAGGGCTTCGGCGCAAACCCATGCGTACAGTGTATAGGAAACTCAGCGCCTGTGTGCCTAGGATGCCACACCTTCTTTGCTGTGTCCGAGGCCTTTAACTTTGGAAAAAATGAAGATGCCATTTCTTACTATAAAGCGCTTTTCTTTACAATGATCATGGTGCAGGGATTCTTTTCCGGGCTGATAGCAGGCCAAATAGGCTCTGATTCTATAATAGGCGGAGTAAAGCACAGCATGATTATGCTCATAGCAGGGTTCTTTATATTCATGCTTTCTATAAGGATAGGTTTCATATGACCATGAAAGGTACTCTAGACATAGAGTTCATTATTTCTGTTTTAGTGTTCATGACAACTATCACAATTGTTTCTATTTCAATAATTAACAACTTTCCTAAATTGCACCAAGAAATCTTTAGTCAGGACCTGAAAGCAAAATCTTTCCAGATATCTGAACTGCTCATGTTTGACAGAGGGGAACCGACAAACTGGGATACTCTTCCTGTTACATCCGTAAAGAGGCTGGGTCTTTCCAACGGCACAAAGTATGACATCAGTCCGGAAAAGGTGAGTGCACTGCAAGGTTACTGCACTGCCGGTAATTATGCGGGGGTGAAGGATCTTTTGGGGCTTGATTTCAGGAATGATGTCTCTATAGAAGTCAGGGATATTGACCTTGGCACTGTCGTGCTCGACTGCAGGCCGGCAGCAGTCTCGGAAATAAGGGCGCAGGCTACTATAACGCGGTTTGTGCTCATGGCAAATGAAAGTATGAAGATGACGGTGGCGGTTTTGTGAAAGGGTTTGCTAGAATACTTGAAACTTTTATTGCTGCTATAATAATAATTACTTCTGTTGCTTTCTTTTTTCCCATAACAATCAGGCAGAGCGGATGGGACGCCGCTATTGCAGAGTTCAGGGCTGAAGATGCCATCAGCATTGGCTATAAAAACACATCCATACAGACTTTTGTAAAAAGCAATGACAATACATCCCTGACAAATTTCTTTGAGAAGATGTTCGGCAAATCTATTGATTTCTCTGTTGAAATTGTCGGCATCCCGAATGCTATAATTTTTGTTGGCTGTGTGTGTGACGACAGCCAGGCAAACGATATCAAGGCCAGACTGCACCCCCTTAATTTCACCTACAGGGGCAGGCTTATTGAAATAAGGGTGGAAAGAGTCTCTGTAGCAAATATTCCTGACCAAACGAATATTCTTCTCTTTATGGATTTCGGCATGCTCAATGATGAGTACACAAACAGGCAGGCAAATATTGAAAAATTTATAGAAAATGGCGGCACGGTGTTTCTCCTGGATGACATAACAGCAGCTAATACATCTACGAGTGTCATTAGAAATCTGTTTAACCTGAGCTGGAACACGCAGGACAACAACCCCCCTGACAATGGAAGATTCAAGGACTTGAACAACCCTGACAGGATTACATACAACATTGCGAAATATTATGAAAATATCACAGGCAGCAGTGCGGAGAACGAGAATTTCCAGAAATTCAATACAGCAGGTAATACAATAAACCAGATAGTTGTTGATAATAGAACAATCATCGAGACGACAAATCAGAAATTCTCCTTTGTAAAGGGCAACAGGTTTGTGATTAATGGAAATGGAAGGGCTGTCTGGGTTGCTGAAAATGACAGGTCACCAGAAATCAATAACCTCACAAAAGCCAGTGTGATGTGGGCATCTGGGGAGCGATACAAGATGGACGGCGCTGTGGAAAAAACACCGCCTCAGGTTAGCCAGAGAGCCGGCATAATCATACACGATGGCGACACCTATGAATTCAGAATTACCACGTGGAATGTATTCTAGATTCCACACAGTAAACTTTCTGTGCGAAGATTTAAGCTTTGTCCTTAAATGCTATTCATGTTCTGCATAAAGTGCGGAAAAGATGCATTTGTAGGGAACTTTTGTGAGCAGTGCTATTTAGAAAAAAAAGACCTGTTTATTCTCAAGAAGGTTAAGATGCGGTACTGTGATAATTGTGGTAAGTACTATACACAAAAAGAGAAGGTCAGTCCAGAGGAAATGGAACACTTCATTTCTGGACAGATTGAAGAAAAAGGCAATATAAAGAACATAGAAATAAAAGTTTCTAAAAGAGTAGACAAAATACATGCCGTCATCGTTGCCAAAGGATCTATAAAGCCCAGCAAAATTTCGATAACAGACAGAAAAGAATTTTCAATATACCCTAAAAAAATAAAATGCAACAGCTGCGCAAAGATACTGGGAAACTATCATGAGGCTGTTATACAAATCAGAGGGCTGAAGAAAGAGAACATAATCAGGGAAATCGGAAAGCTTATAAAAAATGACGAGCTTGCAGGCATCCTGAAGCTCAAAGAAGGCTATGACGTGAAAATAGTTGACAAACCTGTTGCAGCCCGTGCTGTGCAGATACTGAGAGAGAAGTTTACTGTAAAGCGGTCTTTTAAACTTGTGGGAGAAAAGAAAGGGAGAAAGATATACAGGAATTTCTATGCAGTCAGATAAAAATTGATAAAAAATTAAATGGACTTGATTTCAATGGAAAACGAGCAGCAAGAAGAGTTTGCGCGCATAAGAAAGCCGCGACGTGGTGAGGTGCTTGGAATAATAGAGGCTCTCATGGGCACAAATAAACTGAAAGTGCGGTGCCAGGATGATAAAATAAGACTGTGCAGAATCCCCGGAAGACTCAGGAAGCGTGTATGGATGCACGAAGGCGAAGCTGTTCTTATCAAGCCGTGGGATATACAGGGCGACAAAAGTGCCGATGTTTTGGTACGATACACATCAACGCAGGCTGCTTGGTTAAGAAGAAAGGGCATTCTCAAGCTAGAATTATGATAAGTTCTTAAACCTGCAGAAAAAATCTGATTATGCTAAAGAAAATACTTGTGCCAAAAGACAGAATTCCTATAATCATAGGCAGGCAAGGCAGTGTGAAAAGGTATATTGAAAAAAGAACGCACACGAAAATAACTGTTGAAGACGATATCCAAATAGAAGGGGAAGCTGTGGATGTTCTCACTGCTGAAAATATAATAACTGCTATAGGCCGCGGATTTTCACCCGACAGTGCAATGGGATTATTGGAAGAAGAAAATACGCTGGTTATAATGGAACTGCCAAGAGATGAAAAATCCCTCAAAAGAATCAGATCTAGACTCATTGGCACAAATGGCAAAACCAGGAGAAATATAGAAGAGTATACGAAAACGCATATATCTGTTTATGGCAAAACTGCTGCGATAATTGGGCCGTACGAATGCGTTGAATTTGCAAAAGAAGCGCTGGAAAAGCTAATAAAAGGCTTTACGCATAAAACAGTGTATAAATTTCTGGAAGGGCAAAAAAGACGTATGACACTACAGACGATAGAATGAAAGACGCAGATTATGGAAAAGTATCATAATTATAGTGAAGCAAATAAATAAACAAGATAACAAAAGGTGACGACATGAAAAAAACTGCAGAAGAATTTGCAAAAGAACAGAAGGCTATATCCATCAGCGAGTTTTTTGAGAAGAACAAGCACCTTCTTGGCTTTGACAATCCTACAAAGTCGCTGCTTATGGCTGTGAAAGAGGCTGTGGACAATTCATTGGATGCATGCCAGGAGGCTGGCATACTTCCTGATATAGTTGTCAAAATAAAAAACGTGAAAGAGGATATTTACGAAGTAATGGTTGAAGACAATGGACCTGGTATCGTAAAGGAACAGCTGGCAAGGGTATTCGGCAAACTTCTCTATGGAAGCAAGTTCCATAGACTTTTTCAAAGTCGCGGGCAGCAGGGCATTGGGATAAGCAGTGTAACGCTTTACTCGCAGCTCACAACAGGCGAACCTACAAAAGTGTGGTCAAAAATTGAGAGCCAGAAAAAGACACACTATATTGAATTGCATCTTAACACTGTGACAAATGAGCCAGACATCATGAAGCAGGAAGATCTTGAGAAAGGTGTCTTAGGCGAACATGGCGTAAAAGTTGTTATGACCTTGCATGGAAGATACAGGAAAACTGTTGAAGATTATCTCAAACAAACTTCTATATCCAACCCTTTTGCGAAAATTTTGTATACAGCGCCTGACGGAACGAAAATAACATATCCGCGTTCTGTCAACGAGCTTCCAAAACCGCCGAAAATAATGAAGCCACACCCATATGGCGTTGAGTTTGGCACGCTTCAACGAATGCTACAGAAAACTGCATCACGCACAATTCTATCATTCTTTACCAACGAGTTCTCTTCTGTCGGTACACAAAGTGCGAAAGAAATTTGCAAAATAGCTAAAGTTCAGGCAGACGCGAAACCATCTGATTTAGATAGGGCGAGCATCGAGAAAATCATAAAGGCTATGCAGGCTGTAAAAATACAAAGACCGCCGCTGGACTGCCTGTCACCTATCGGTGCATCGGAAATGGAAAGAAGCCTTAAAAAAGAATACCCTAATGCTGAATTTGTGACTGCGATAACACGAGAGCCTAGTGTGTACAGGGGATTTCCGTTCCTTATTGAAGTCGGCATTGTTTATGGCCTTCAAGGCGAGACAAGCCAAAAGGGCGGGAAGAAAAATAAAGAAGAGGATGAAGATGAAAGAAACGGGGAGGCAATAGAGCTCGTAAGATTTGCAAACCGCGTGCCGCTGCTCTACCAGCAGAGCGCATGCGCGCTGACAGAAGCTGTGAAGCAGGTTGACTGGAGAAGGTACAACATGGACCAGAAATCTGGCAGCCTACCATCAGGACCCATGAAGCTTATTGTGCATATCTGCTCTGTATGGGTGCCTTTTGTCTCGGAAAGCAAAGAGGCGGTGGCAAACTATCCTGAAATAATAAAGGAGACGAAGCTGGCTATACAGGATGCCGGAAGGAAATTATCTTCATTTCTCTCTGGCAAGCACCGCGCAGGGGAGCAGAAGAGGAGGATGCAGATATTTGACAGGTATGCGCCGGAAATTGCCGGCGCTTTGTCAACGTTAACCAAAAGCGATAAGAAAGTTATTGAAAAGAAGCTGAAGGAATTAATAGCAAGCAGAATTCATATCAAGGAGGAGCCTGAAAACGTAGAGGCTGTGGAAGCGGCAGGCAAAGAAAATAAGAACATCAAAAACAAAACAGAAGAAGAGGAAGACTAGTTTAAAGAGATGATAATCATGACCGAAACAAGACAAAAGAACGTGAGCAAAGAGCTAGAAAAACTTGGACTAAAAGTAGCGGCAGAAATAGACAAGAAAGAGAACCCTAACATAGAGATACCTATCAGGGCTCTTTCCAATGTAATATTCGATAAAAAGCTGGGGCAGCTGACTTTGGGCGATAAAACAGCAAAGAGATACTTTTTCAATGTCGCGCACTCCAAGAAATTCATGCAGAGCCTGCTCGTGGCGGCGTTCGCAAAGAGCCTCAGGGACGAGAACATACATGCCAGCATAAGGGACATGTATTACAACCTGAAGCGGACGATAGGCGACAGCAACGAGAACACTTTCGACGCGCAGGTTGATTCGGATCCGATCATTGTCGATATAGAAGTAGCGTTAGATGTTCTGAGAGAGCAGCTGCATCTCACCACAGACAGAAAGGGCATTGTTGCCGGCAATGTCATTATCCAAGACAGGGGCGATAGCATTGACTGGTCGAAGCTGGGAAGCGGAGGCTGGTCAATCCCGTCGACTGTGGAAGAGATAGATTTCAAAAAGGTGGACGCGAAATTTGTCCTTGTTTGTGAGAAAAATGCCGGCTTCGAACGGCTGCACGAGGACAAGTTCTGGCAGAAGCACAAGTGCATTTTGATCGGAACAGGAGGGCAACCGTCACGCGGGACTAGGCTGCTGATACAGAGACTGAACTCAGAATTTAATCTTCCAGTATATGTATTCTGCGACGCAGATAGTTATGGTTTTTATATTTATTCAGTAATAAAATCCGGCTCTATTTCTCTTGCACATGTATCTGATAGAATAGCAACACCAGAAGCAAAATTCATTGGACTTACAATATCCGACATTTTTAAATACGATCTTAAAAAAGCGACAATCAAAGCCAGAGAAGTCGACATAAAGAGGGCCAAGGAACTCCTAAATTACGAATGGTTTGCAAAGAATCCAAAATGGCAGAAAGAGATAAATCTCATGATTGAGAAAGGGATTAAAGCCGAGATAGAAGCACTTTCTCATCAAGGGTTGAGATTCATGGGCGAAACGTACTTGCCAGACAAACTAAAGAACAAAGATTTTCTCGATTGAACACGTCATCGATGAGTTCTTTGTCTTTTTCAAAGACTGTTAGATTTCCTATTCTAATATTTGTAAGAAGTTACAACTCAGGAGAAACACTTCTCAGTTGAAAGGAGCTTA
>JACQNX010000085.1 GCA_016202875.1 Candidatus Aenigmatarchaeota archaeon
ATCCAGATACTGTAAACTACAGCCAACGCGATAGATCTGTGTTAATGTTTTACAAGCTGTATGATAAAACACCTGTTACCAGAAAGTATTTATTGGTAGCTGTCAAAGTACTTGATAAAGAGGGATTTGTCATAACAGCATTTTTCACCGAGAAGATAAAGAAAGGTGATTTATTGTGGCCCAAAAAATGAACATATGGTTTGATAAAGATGGGGATTTCTTAGAGATCACTACATCAAACAGAAAAGGTTTTTTCAGGCCTAAAAAAAATGATATTTTTGAGAGGGTGGATACAAAAGGCAACATAATAGGTTTTGCCATATTTAATTTCAGCAAGCGCACAACACTAAAGGAAGAAAGGGTTGAACTTCCTTTCCAATTTACAATAAGACCGATTTCCTGAGAAAGAGAAGAATTAATATATTTCTGCCTAATGCGTATGCATGGAAATTAATTTTATAGCTGAAAACACTATAGAACTCAACAAAGAGCTTTCTATTCTCGATAAGCTCGCGCTTTCTGCATTTCCTATAGTGGAAAAACATGCAAAATATGTCATTATGAGCGGTTACGTGGCAATTCTTTTTGGAAGATCGCGCGTCAGCGAAGATATAGATGCGTTTATAGAGAGGATTAGCTATGAAAAATTCTGCCAAATTTCAGGTGAATTGCAGAAGGCAGGTTTCTGGTTTGTGAACTCTTCTGATGATAAGGAACTGTTCAGTATGCTGGAAGACGACATTGCAATAAGAATAGCTGAGCATGGAAAAGCGATACCAAATATCGAAATCAAATTTCCTTCAGAGGATCTTGATTTCTATACGCTGGACAACCCATTTGCGGTTTTCGTGAATGGCAAAACACTTCTGGTGTCAAAAATAGAGCAGCAGATAGCATACAAGTTCCACCTTGGCACAGAAAAGGATATGGAAGATGCTGTATATCTGTATGAGATATTTAAAGAACAGCTGAATATAGATATGTTGAGAGAATACGGTAATAAATTGAATGTCCTTACAGCTATGAAAAAAGAAGGCGTTCTCCATGGATAAGGAAAAGAATTTCCAGCAGAGATTGTGGTTTGTCAGATACTGGGCAAATTATGTCAAGACCCATAGCAATGCAGACTGGTCGAGACAGCAAAGGGAAATGATAGACTCTGTTTTTATGACAGCAAACCAAGACGCAGGGCTTTACCTGAAGGTAAAGTCAAGGGCTCGGCTGCAAAATAAGGGAAGCAAGCCGCAGAAATAATTTTGTGCGCTTGCTGAAATAAAATAGCCATTTCTGAGGAAAACGTTACCTTTAAATAACAATTGTTACAAATAAATAACATATGTTACTAAAAAAAGACAAAATTCTGGAATTATTTATGCAAAAATCTGGACATGAGTTCCATTTAAGAGAAGTGGCGAGGCTGTCGGGCTTATCAACAACTGCCGCAAAGGCAAGGCTGAAACAGCTTGAAAAACATGAAATAATAACATCTGAAAAAAAGAAGAACCTTATAATATTCAAAACAAGGGACACGGAAGAATACAGAGAAGCAAAGAAATTATATAACATACAGATTATCAAAAATTCAGGACTTCTCAAGTATATCGGCAATAGATTCAGACATCCCGAAGCAGTTGTTCTTTTCGGCTCTGTAGCAAGAGGCGAAGACACTGAAAAAAGCGATGTAGACATATTTGTCCTTTCATCTGTTAAGAATGAACCAGATTTCTCAGATTTCGAAAGGAAAATAGGCAAGAAAATCAGCGTTATAGTCATGACGCCTAAGGAATTCGGAGAGGCAAAGAAAAAATCGCCGGAATTTGTAAATAACACTGTGAATGGCATAATTTTAGAAGGCTATCTCAAGGTGCTATAATGTTTGAACGATATCTACAGGATGGATCGGTCAAGAAAGTCAGTATAGATAAAGAGCTGGCGAAGAGCCTAATCAAGATTGCAACTTTTCGCATGGAAAAGGCAAAAAAAGAAAAACCTACAGATGAGAATGCATTTTTTATCGTGGAAAATGCCTACGAAGCTGTAAAAGAGTTGATAGATGCAATAATGACCTTGGACGGATACAAATCTTATTCTCATGAGGCTTGCATAGATTTTCTCAAACAATTTTATGCCAAGGAAATCGCTATGGCAATGATATTCAGGATAGACAGATACAGAAAACTCAGAAATGATATAAAATACAGAGGCATTTTGCCATCCCTGAATGAAGGCAAAGGTGCAATTATAGATATGGGAGAGGCTTTTGTTGTACTCAGATCATTAATAAACAGAAAAATGGGGAAACAGCATGTTTAACAATTTTATATTACACCAAAACCATATTTACTTTGAGAGAAATAAGCATAGCCAGCGAAGCACTGAGAGAAGGAGTAGAAATCAAATAATCAGGTGAAGAAATGAAGACAAGATGGCTGAAATTCCTGACAATGGCCGTGATTTTCCTAATCGCGACGCTCGCTGTGCCGCACAACTCTTTGTGGGGCTTTGGGGCGGGGAGGGCGGAAGGGCAGGCAGGCGAAACATGCACATCGTGTATAAATAAAGTAGGATTTTGGTGCACTACTTACAGCGGTTCAGTAGCAGAAACAAGTGGGCAATGCAAGTTTGTTGGGTCATGCTCTTCTAACGAGAAAAAATTACAATTTGGTCAATGCCCTGGCAGCAGCACGACAACTGGAACAGGAAGTACAGGCGGGAGTCCTGGCTCTTGCGACGCTGTATGTAAAGCCGGTGGTTATGTTTCAGGTGTATGCGAATCAGGGCAGCCGAATGAAGCATTCAATATATTCGAAGGTAATCAGTATTGCGGAAGTGGCAAACAGTGCAATTGTTACACAACGGATAAAACTTCAGGAACTGGCAGTGGCACAACTGGAAGTAGCTCTGGAGCAGCGTGCAATTCAGACAAAGATTACAAGTGCGACAACAGCAACAGACTTTATTCCTGCGAGAACGGAAACTGGAAGTTTGAATATTCTCTTGGGGACGCATCCATATGCAGAGAAAACTGTGTAACATTAGCATTACCAGCCGGTAGATGCGATACGAGTGAGGTAGAGCTTGATGGACAAACATGCACAAGCTGCACGGATATTGACAAAACATGGTGCACATCCAAACAAAATCCCAGTGAAGAAAGTGGGAGATGTATAGAACTCCCTTGCAATGCCAATGAGGTCGGCATAGATAGAAATTATAATTGCCCAGGGTTTCGGGGTGGCGTAAATACAGGCGGCATAGATAGTGCTTCTCAATGTCATAACTGCTTTAATCGCCATCCCACGGGATACTTCTTTTGTGACCAGAGTTCGAACGGCGTATTTTTTAGTGTATTGAGTGGGGCGGGAAGGGGACAATGTCTTGTAAACACACAAAAAGATAGCTGTAACAATCAAGGCCACAGAGTTATTGATAATAGTGCATTCTGCCCTGACCCTCTGTCATGCCAGCAGCAGTGCGAGCTTCTTGTTTACAGCGGCGGATTAGCTTCAACAATCAGGACAGCTACTGCACAAGGCACGCTTCCTGTTGGAGACTGCTCAGCCAGCCCTGGTGGAGGATTCAATGTTGGCCTTGGCCAAATAGGCGCGCAGCAGGTTCTTAATGTGAGAACGCTGAACGGAAGAGGGACGGCTGTGGGTTGCTCTCCAAACCAGTACTGCAACTGCTATCTAATTAGCGCTGGCTCGGCGCTCGGGCTGGCTGCCAATGTAAATTATGCTTCCGGCACAATACCCGGCACAACGCAGCTGCCTCAATGGAACGATCCAGACGCGCTGCAGGATTATCCGCAGGCGCAGCCGAACCAGCTGGACTGCGACGCGCCTTCTGACGCGAGCATTATTGCGGATGTGAAGCCGAAGCTTGCGCGGGCCGGTGACACGATAACAGTGAGCGGCGAGGTCGGGAAGATCTCAAGCACATGTGTAGGCTACGAGCGGACGTGCAGAGCAATACAGCAATTACGATATACAAAAAGCGGCGGCTTCTTTGGTGATACGTACAAGAGGCAGCCATGCCCCAGCAACATGCCAAATGTCATGTACAAGGTCTGCAGGGGCGAGGAAGGAGAGGATGAGTGCAAGGACTGGAAGATAACAAAAATTATAGTTATTGCTGCTGTTGTTGCTGCCATTACTGTCTGTGCAGTAACAGGTGCTGGTGCTGCTATATCTGTATGCACCAAACTGGCAAGCAAATTGGGCTTAACTCAATCCGGCACTAACATTGTTCAGTGGTCCAAAGTCTTGAAAGCTCTTACTCTGGCCGGTGCAGCTGCTGGAAGTGTGCAAGCATCTATATGCCAAATTAATCCAAGCTCTTGCGTCAACCAATATCAGCAACAAATCAATGAAAACCCTTCGTTCTCTGTGTGCGCTAAAGAGTACAAGACGCAGATAGCCGCAGCGCCCGTGTGCGCGCAGGGCGGGAATGTGATTGCTTACCAGGAGGGAAGGTACAAATGCCAGGCAGGCTCATGCCAGGCTTTTGCTGACAAGGACGTAGAGATAAAGGTTTATGATTCCAAGGGCGAGATAGTTGCGCAAACTACTACGCGAACAGATGCAGCAGGGAAGTTTGACTACACGCTCACTGCGCCGCAGCTTGAAGGAGAGTATTCTGTGCTCATCGTCGTGCCTGGGCTGAGGATCAGCACCACTGTGGGCAGCGGGGCGACTACAACGACTACAGGAACAGCTGGCACTGGAACAAGCGGAGGCACAGGAAGCGGCACAGGGACTGGCACAGGAGAAGGCGGCGAGACAAGGCAAGAAGAGCCTGTCGCGCCGCTGGTGCCTGAGGAGTTGGGGTGACGTCATGAAAGAAGAAACCAAAAGATGGATGGAGAAAGCTGAACGGGATTTCAATAGTGCAAAAAAGAACTTTAAAATAAGAGAGTACCATCTTGTCGCTTTTCACCGCCACCAAGCAATAGAAAAAGGGCTGAAAGGCCTTTACATTGAAAAATTCAGCAACATGGTTAAGAAAAAATCTATAATTGCCGAACTGAGAAGGTTCAAAAGGAACACATCCGAAGAGATGCCCATAAAGAAACTCATCTTCTTCGGCTCGCGGGCAAAAAAGAGCGGGAAACCAGAAAGGTACAGTGATATAGATTTGGTAGTAGTTTCCAGCGTATTCAAGAATATGAGATTTTTTGAAAGACCTGTAAAGCTCTACAATTACTGGAAACTAAACTACCCTGTGGATTTCCTCTGCTACACGCCGGAGGAATTTGCCAAAATGAAGAAGCAGATAACAATAGTGAGGGAAGCTGTCAGAGAGGGAATAGAAATATGAGAAGAAAGACAAGCAGAATGAGGAAAAGGACAATAAAAAGAAACCCAGAGAAGGGCATAGCGTTCCTGACACAGGTCATTATCCCTATCCTGAAAGAGTACGATGTAAAGAAAGCAGGAATATTCGGGTCCGTTGCAAGAGGCGAGGCAAAGAAGAACAGTGACATCGATCTCCTAATAGAATTCAGTGGTCGGAAAAGCCTTCTTGATTTGGTGGGATTAAAGCTCGATCTTGAAGAGCGACTCAAGAAGAGGGTGGACATTGCTGAATATGGTGCGCTCCATCCGTTGCTGAAAGAAAGGATACTGAAAGAAGAAGTGAGGATCTATGAAGAGAGATGAGACCGTACTTTTGAAGGACATTTTAGAGTGCATTGAAAACATAGCGATAAGACAAATCATGAAAGAAGAAGTGATAATGTTATGATTACAAAAATAAAAACAAAAGATAAAACAACAAATGAAACAATCTTCATCTTGTTCATCCTAATCACTTTCCTCTCTTTCTCTGTGACTGCAAATGCCCAGACTACGCAGCGCTGCCGGGGGAACGAGATCTGCGAGGTCAGCGTACAGGGAGGGCAGCTTGTTTACGACAACTGCCAGTCATGCGGGACCAATATCGTGTCGTGCCCGAATGATGTCAGGCCTGTGGTAGTTGACAGGGTGTGCAGGAATGTCGGCGTTGCTGGTGCGCAGTGCGCTGACGGACAGGCAAAATGCTCTGGCACAGGACTGGCAGATCCCAACAAGGTCTTGAAGTTCACTGTCTATATTCCGAAAAGCTTGATAGTGAGCGCTGTGCCTGAGGCCAGGGCGAACATCGCGGGACGGAAAAGCGATTACAAAATAACCATAGAGAACAAGAATCCGGTGGGGTTGGATCTTGTTATTGGCGCAGAGGCTGGGCAGGAATGGAAAACAGAATTCCCTGCAACACTGCAGCTGGGCGCAAAATCAAAAAAGGACTTCACACTAAAAGTTACTTCGCCAGAGGGCACGCCAGACAGTGACTACTCTGTTCTTGTGACTGCATTCGGGTTCCAGAGCGATGACAACAATGTTGTTTTCAACGGGCAGAAGACAGTGACATACCAAGTAGCGAGCAGGGCTGCTGCCAGCGTGGCTGTGGAGCCCACAACACAGACAGGCATCCGTGGGGAGAAGCTCGCGTACAATATTCTTCTGACAAACAATGATCCCAAGGATTTTGATGCGAGCACTGTTGCGCTTTCTGCAAAAGTGCCTGCAAAGTGGACTGCGAATTTTGCGTCGCGGAGCGTGAGGATCAAGCCCAGCGAGAGCGCAACCGTGAAGCTGGACGTGACATCAGATGAAAATGCAAAACAGGGGCCATATGACATTGAAGTCAATGCGACTGCTAATGGCTTGGCAAATTATGCAAAGGCGCAGTATATTGTCACCACGTGCGGCGACGGCATGTGCGGGCTTGGTGAGCAGTGTGCACAGGACTGTCCTCTGGAAACATGGTTCTCCTGCAACGGCAGGTGCGAGCGGCAGACTGATGTGGGCGTAGACTTCTCAGCACAGGTGAAATTTGCATTCACAAACTTTGTGATATGCAGCAGGAATTCCACAACAGAGCAGTGCAAGTCTGCTTTTAATGCCAACAGATGCGGCATTGGTAAGAGCTGCCTGTGCGGAAACAGGTTTGATCCAGCGTGCAGCATGCGGTGCGTGGATAATGATGGCGCGTACTATCTTTCTGCCGGAGAGCTTGGCTCTGCCCAGATAAGGAGAAGCAACGCGAACTACAGCTTTGAGTGCCCGTTCGTGAACCTGGACGAAATAAAGGGCATGAAGGATGATTTCAATGCCGCAAGGCAGGATTTTGAAAAATCCCGCAGCGGGCTTAAGGAACAGCTGAACACCGCGACAAGGGACCAGAAAGAAAACCTGCTGCCATGCTATGACGGCTTGGGAGAGATCATAACAGTACTCAAGGACCATGTCAAGTACATTGACGAAGTCATAAAGTTCCCTGCTGTGTCCAACACAACAGAAGCCAGGGCCAAGAGCGCTGATGTCCGCGCAAGTGTTGACGCAACGTATAACTCATTCTGCAGAGGGGCGACTGGGGCACTGCAGATTGTTTCGTTGGATGTGGGCACTGTGGAGAAAGGCAAGAACGCCAGGGCGAGCATTGTTGTAAAGAATGCGGGCAATGTCAATTACTATGGATATGTTGCATGCGACTTCACTTCGCCGCAGGGCAAGAAGAACACGACAAACACCACATGCACACCGATGTCCTTTGGCAAAGAGTACACATTTGATCCAGAAGCACGAGCAGATGCAGAAGGAACATGGAAGGTCCAGTGCAAAACCATCGGCTCCCTGAAGGCGGACTGCAGCTCTGAGGTGCATGACCAGTCGGGCATAGTGATGTTTGATGTTTTCAGCAGGGACACATTTGTCAGGGATGTGAGCGGAACGTGCACAGCAAGCGGGGCAACATGCACTGTGCGGTTAAGCAATAACTTTGCGTGCGCTGGGTGCAGGATAGAGAATAACGAATGCACGAAGAGATCACAAACTAATGATACAACTGTTTTCTCCTGCCCTAGAGG
>JACQNX010000006.1 GCA_016202875.1 Candidatus Aenigmatarchaeota archaeon
AAGATGCAGGAGATTGCCCGTCACTTTGGAGTGCATTACACCACGGTAAGCCGGTGGGTGAGGGCCGGGGAAGAGGCGGTGGAGGAAAGTGGAAAAAGGGCCTGATGTGATAATGCAAGACCTGACCCCGAAGGTTTATTTTGACCCCGAAGGTTTATTTGCAGACTTATGGCTGACCGTTGGTGCAAGTACCGTACGACGATTTTGCCTGCCCGCCAATGCTGTTTGGCGGGGGGATTTTGAAAATGCTACCTGATTATGAGGACAAGGATTGAAAACATTTCAGCAGTTTGAGAAGGCAATTAAAAATATTCCGACCACCACCGCCTGGTATTTGGCGGATTTGGGCGAAGCGCGGGGGAAACAGGAACTTTTCACTAGGCAGTTCCCTCAGAAGCTGAAGGTTTTGCGCGAGCACGCCTTGATCGAAAGCGCTGTTTCCTCCAACCGGATCGAGGGCGTGACTGTTAATCAGAAAAGAGTGGGAACGATTGTTTTTGGGAAAAGGCATCTCAAAGATCGAAACGAAGAAGAAGTTCGCTGTTATCGAACCGCGCTTGATTGGATTCATCGTGAAGGTACAAAAATACCGATTTCCGAGAAAACCGTTCTCAAACTTCACCAGATGAGCCGTGGTGAAATTTGGGATGCGGGCAAATACAAAGAGAAGAATGTGGATATTATTGAAAAACTGCCTAGTGGACGAGAGCGAGTACGATTTAGGACGGTTGAACCTTCAAAAACACCTGCTTTTATGAAGAAGCTCACAGAATCCTGGCAGGACACTTTAAAAGAAAAGAACGTCCATCCACTCATTGCGCTTGCGGCCTTTAATCTTGATTTTCTTTGCGTTCATCCTTTCCGCGATGGCAACGGCCGCGTCTCCCGCCTGCTTTTTCTGCTTCAATGCTATTCGCTTGGCTTCGAAGTCGGACGATACATCAGCTTGGAGCGGCTCATCGAACAAAATAAAGAGCGCTACTACGAAACCTTGGAACAAAGCTCCCAAGATTGGCATGAAGGCAAGCACGACCCGTGGCCGTATATCAATTATCTTCTCCATATTCTTAAGACAGCTTATCAAGAATTTGAAAGCCGGGTTGGTCAGATGAAGAGTCCTCGTGGTGCGAAAACAGAGTTGATCGAAGACGCGATCGCTTCCTTGAATAAAGAATTTGCTATTTCAGACCTCGAAAAAGCCTGTCCCGGAGTAAGCCGGGACATGATCCGCATCGTGATGAACCGTTTAAGAAAAGAGGGGCAATTGAAAATCCTAGGCCGTGGCCGCGATGCGAAGTGGGCGAAACTCAAATAGGTAATGCCCATATTAATGTGGTAATGAATGTGGTAATATAATTTCATCGATCGGAGGAAATAATGCCCATTCCTGACTACGAAACTGTAATGTTGCCGTTGCTTAAATTTCTTAGTGATGGCCAAAATCACAAACTAAGCGAAGCTGTCGAGTGTTTGGCTCCGCAGTTCAATTTAAGCGAATCTGAAAGAAAAATTAGGTTAAAAAGCGGTGTACTTAAATTTGATAATAAAGTCGCATTTGCAAAAACTTATTTGAAGCAAGCAGGATTATTAGAGCTTCTAGGTAGCGGATTTTTTAGACTTACCAAGCGCGGTCAAGACATCCTAAATGAAAACCTAAAAAACTTGGACGTAGAATTTCTTATGCGGTTCCCAGAATTCGTTGATTTTAGAGGACGTATTAAGTCATCGAAAGGAAAAGAAGACCGGGCTGCTGAGGCAATACCAAATCAAAATCTAGTTGGAAGACAAATGCCAGAAGAATTAATTGAAGCGGGGTACGGAGAAATACTCCAGAGCTTAAAACGGGATATTCTTCAACAAGTTATGTTATGTTCACCCAAGTTTTTTGAAAAAATGGTGGTTGAGCTATTAGTAAAAATAGGGTATGGCGGCTCGTTGCAAGATGCCGGTCAAGCAATTGGTGGGAGCGGCGATGCGGGAATTGATGGCATTATTAAGGAAGACAAGCTGGGGCTTGACGCCATTTATATTCAGGCTAAGCGTTGGGAAAATAATGTTGCGATCAAGGATGTACGCGATTTTGTTGGGAGTCTGGTCGGGAAAAAGGCTACTAAAGGCGTTTTTATCACAACTTCGGACTTTCCTAAAGATGCTCATAGTTTTGTGCAATCGATACAACAGAAGGTTGTTTTAATCAATGGTGAGCAACTGGCGCAGCTCATGATTGATCACGATTTAGGAGTTTCAAGACAGGCATCTTACGATATTAAAAAGGTTGATGCTGACTATTTTATAGAGGAATAAATTCTTGGGTGCCTGGTACAAAAATGCCGCGTCACGCCCCTCCGCGTTAATCTCAATCGGGCTAAGTTTCGCTTGAGCCCGGCACATTTGTACCAGGTACCGCGATTTTGAGAAAAGGGCGAGAGATAAGAGAATGGGTCGTTTGAAATTAATTGCCAAAATTATGGAGGAGGAATATGTCTAGAAAGAAAAAGCTTGAACTTAGTCCAGAAGTTTCCGCTTGTCATCGCAAGTTAAACGCAATCCTTTGCATTCTTTTGCGACAGATTAACGATGAAGCGCTCGACAAGTGGAATAAGCAGGATAAACATAACATGGTCAAAGCATTAATCAATGTTGGTCTTGAAAACGATGAAATCGCATCCGTTGTTGGCATCACTTATGGTGCCATAGCAAACATCAAGTCAAAGCATCGGAAAGGAAAACGGTCGTGAAAAAGTCAATTTCATCAGACCCCAATAAAATGCTTGAGAAAATTTGTCGACAGATAGACCTTTCGACAAAGCTCCTCGGAGTTATTGCTACGGATAAAGATTTTTCCTCTCATACACAGGAACAACAGATAGCGATTTTAGGTAAACTTGGTTTTCGCAACAAAGAACTGTCCGAGATCTTCGGGATAAAACCCCAGCAAGTTAACAATGCTTTTCGAAAATTCAAGCTAAAACGCTCTTGAACTTAAGAACCGGGAGCAAGAGAACGCTTGTCATTTTAGGAGCAGGCGCGACTAGAGGTGCGCTTAGTGGTGTAGGCTCGCCAAGAGTTGTTCCGCCTCTTAATCGCGATTTCTTTAAAATTCTCAACAAGTTTATCGTTACGACGGAGGGGGTTAAATTTAAGAAAGCCTATAAGCGACTGTTTGATTTTATCGATCGGGAAATTGGGCCCAAAGGTATTCCTCGGCCCACGATGGAAGAAGTTTTTAATGTGCTTTTTATCTCAAAAGATTTGCCTGAGATTTTTCATAAGGGGAGAGGAAGAAGGCGAACCGCTGGGTTTCGAAAAGAAGTGAGAGATTTTCTTTCCCTATTAATTAGGGTGTTTCATTTCTTACAAGCTAGAAGCAAAAATAGAGACGGCATTCGCCACCATGAAATGATTACAAAAGCCTTGGAACCCAGCGATACCATCCTGACATTAAACTATGACACAATCATGGACAATACCCTTGTGCAAAGAGGGTGGAATCCTCGCACTGGCTATGGATTTCAAGCGCAGGTTAAGTTCGAGACAGGTATAAGGCCTGATGGTTTCAGTCAGACTCTGAGAGACGTCCGTTTATTGAAACCACACGGTTCATTTAATTGGTACGCTAAGGGTAAATTTAACGAGTTAGAAAGCGTGCTCGAAAACAGGCCGGTCTCCAAAATTGTAATCTCGAGGCTTCCTAAACTTTATGAAGATAACCAACAAAAGCTTGTGCGGTTTTTTATCCCACCTTTATACACCAAATTCTTCAAAAATAAATTTTGGTCAAAGGTGTGGACTTTGTCATATTTGGCCATACGTAATGCCGAGCGAATAGTGATTATAGGTTGTTCATTGATTGCGACGGATTATCATCTAAGAGCGATAATTGCAAAAGCGATGTTTGATAAGGGAAAGCGCTATGAAGAAATTCTTATCGTTGACCCTGATAAGCGTGATAAGGGTACGCATAAGAGTGTGCAAAAAAGTCTCAAGAGTTTCTTCAGAGGTCGCTCTGACGGTGGTTGTAAGACATACGATTCATTTACTCAATTCTGCAGGAAGGCATTTTAGGTGGTGAATGGGGGTCAGGTCTTGCATTATCACATCCCCTCTGTTAGAATCCCCCCATGTCGCGTCCCCTCCGAGTGGAATTCCCCGGCGCGGTCTATCACGTCACAAGCCGGGGAAACGCCCGCCAGCCGGTCTATCGTGACCCCGCCGACCGGCAGACGTTTCTCGATGTACTCGCCCAGGTCGTAGACCGCCATCGCTGGTTGTGTCATGCCTATTGCCTGATGGGCAATCATTATCACCTGCTCATCGAGACCCTGGATGCCAGCCTCGCG
>JACQNX010000009.1 GCA_016202875.1 Candidatus Aenigmatarchaeota archaeon
GTTTTTGCCCCGATTCTCAACAGAGAGCAAAACGATTTTCCCGATTTCCTTGGTGTTCTTCACCTGTGTGCCGCCATCAGCCTGTATGTCAACGCCGGGGATCTCCACAATTCTCAGCTCTGCGACTTCAGGCGGCATAGCATTTGCAAGCTTGACAACTCCCGGTATCTTCAGCGCCTCCTCCCTTTTCAGGAAATATACCTTTACTTCAATGCCGCTTTCTGTTATCCTGTTCGCCTCTTCTATGTAGCTGTTTATCTTCTCTTTGTCCAGCGCCTCAAGAGAAAAATCAATCCTTGATTTGTCCACGCCCAGCTGGTTGCCTGTTGCAAGCGCGCCAGTTGCCTTGTGAAAAACTGCGTCCAGAATATGCGCAGCAGTGTGCATCCTCATGAGCCTGTACCTGCGCTCCCAGTCTATGGTGCATGTTACACTGTCGCCTACTTTGAGTCCTTCTGCAGTAACTTCGTGCCATATTTCTCCTGATTTTTTGATGACGTTAACGACATTAAAAATACCATTTTCTGACATTATAGAACCAAAATCAGCAGGCTGCCCACCGCCATTGGGGTAAAATGCTGTCTGGCTGAGCGCAACATGCGTACCGTCTACTTCTGATACAACAGCAGAAAATTCCCTCAGGTACGAATCAGTCATATAAAGCGGATTCATGTTTTGATTGTTACACCACAATCTTAAAATAAGGAGGAAGTATATAATATGTTAAGGGGTTGTGAAACATGGCAAAAAAAAGAGCAAGAAAAGCAGCAGCAAAGTAATTGTGAAAAGACATTTTAGTTGATGTTTTTTATTCTTTCATTTTTATTATATTTTGTATGTTATTAGTAGAAGAATTAGCTCTGTTGAAAACCTATGTATACTGAATGACATAAGTTAGGCGCGTTTTTCTAGGTCAAATTGCTCTGTTGCATAATTAATGACATTTTAACCCAGAAACGTGGATTTCGGCTTTGTGTTTCTTCAGGATCGTGAGTACCTTTTCAAGGTCTTTTTCAGACACGCGCAGGCTGCTGTAATAGATTTTTCTGTGTTTGATCGAATCCATGATTCCTGGTCTGCGATATGCGTATTTTCCATAGTTTGATATGTCTTTGAAGCCGTACATCTCTCTTTGGAACTTCATTCGTTGCACGGCTGTCAGCTTTCTCAGCGAGTAGCAAACGAGTTTCTGTGTCATAGAATATATTTGTTGACGCAAGTATTTATACTATACTGATTAATTATAAATCAGTATAGATGTGGTATCATGAAAGAGCGCAAGCGCAGGGCAGATATATCCCGTATTGCGGCAAATGAGTGGCGCAGGCTATATAAAATTCAGGTCCCGGAAATCGGGCAAGAAAAAAATTGAATCTGCCATAAAGGAAAAAATAAAAGTCTGCGCGCATTGCGAATGCGAGATAATTAGGGGCGCCCACGTCAGCAGAGGACTAAATTTCTGCTGCAGGTCATGTGCTGCGTCTTACACGGAAAAACGATAACTTTATATACTACTTAATAGTAATAATTAATATTCGTGCTGTTTCTTTGTTATGCCCAAGGAATGAAAAATTCTTTGCCGCATAGCAAAAGCAATAGCCGTAGGAGGGAAAATTCAGATGGCAAAGAAAAGATCCAAGGCCAAGAAAAGGAAATAATGATGACTATAACGCATCATTGAGCCAATAATGACTGGCCTGTTTTCTTTTTGATACTGTTCTGATATCGAACAGTATCGTGCTTTTATTTTTTATCTACAAGTTTTATCAATGATAATAGAACTGCTATTTTTCTTTGGAGTTTTGTCCTTTGCATACGGCATTTATCTGGTATTTGCTGAAATGCGTTTTCAAGGAAAATATTCAGCAGAGTTAAAAAGGACATTCAGCTACGAGCCCACTGTTTCTGTCATAGCGCCTGTCAAAGGCCCTGAAAAGGATTTGGAAGACAATATCCGCGGTTTGCTTGACCAGAAATATCCAAAAAACAAAGTGCAGTATATTTTTGTTCTTGACTCAAAAAAAGATCCTGCCTACAGCACGATAAAAAAACTTGTAAGAAGACGCGCAAAAATTGTGATTGCCAGGAGGTTACCACATTGCAGTGGAAAAATCTCTGCTTTGCTCACAGGAATAAAACATGCAAAAAATGATGTGCTTGTCTTTCTAGACACAGACGGCAAGCCCTGCAAGGACTGGCTGCGCTCTCTTGTAGGCCAGCTAGAGACAGCTGACCTGACCAGCGGAATCAGGTTTTATTTACCGGGTACAACGCTAACGTCCTACATAAGATCCTCATGGAACAGCATTGGCGTAAGCCAGATATTCAGCACCTGGATGTTTGCGTGGGGCGTCTCAATGGCGATAAGGAAAAAAACATTTTATGCGCTGAATATTCCCAAGCACTGGAGCACCTCATTGAGCGATGATGCAACATTGTCTTTGCAGGTGAAAAAGACCAATCTGAAAATACAATTTGCGCCCAAATGCGTTCTGTTCAGCCATGACAAGGTTAAATTTCACGAATTCCTGGAATTTTCCAACAGGCAAATGATTATTCTTAAGTCTTATTTTCCCAAACTTCATATTTTAAGCCTCCGTGCAATGGGTAGCATATGCTTTTTGATATTATTGGGCATTGTAGCTCTGTTTTTGTCTTTCTATTTGCCTGCATTGCTGCTGCTTTCTATTGTCCCGCTCTACATGCTGAAAGAATATATCAGATTTCTCGGCTATAAAAATAATCTGAAAATAACAGGCAGCGCTGCAAAATTTGCAATTGCTGGCCTGATTGCTGTATGGATATTTACTTACAACTGTCTGCAAGCAGTCAAGAGGAACACTATAACATGGCGCGGCAGGACTTATGTGATACATGGGCCGGCGGATATAGAAATACGTAATACAGTTTGAAACAACATGAAATGCTGTTCACCAAAAAAACTAAAAAGACGTGCTTCACTCCAAAATCCTCGTCTCTCCTCTGAAATGCTGTGCAAAATTGTCAGCATCCTTCCTGCTGCCCACGATCTTGCCCCAGTGCATAGGCACTACGATCTTTGGTTTTATTGCATTGCATGCCTCTGCTGCCTCTGTACTCGTCATTGTATACGTTCCCCCGCAGGGAACAAGCGCGATGTCCAGCTCTGGAAATTGCTGCATCTCCTGTATGAAATCTGTGTCTCCGCCATGGTAAATTAGTGTCCCATCAATGTCTATTATATAGCCGTTCCATTGTTTTTCTCGCGGGTGAAAAGGTTGTCCTGGAGCGCGGAATTTGTTTGTATTGTACGCAGGAACAGCCTCTATAATTATGCCGTCTTCATTGATTTTTGTTCCAGGCTGCGCACGCTTGAAAGCGCCGCTCACTTCGCCCTTGCATTCTATGGGCGCTATTATGCTTGTGCTACTGGTCTTTATGCTGCGGATATCAGCAGGGCTGAAATGGTCATAGTGGGGATGTGTGACAAGGATGATATCCGCATTTTTCTGCTCATTAATTTCCCAGGGATCGATAAAAATGTTCCTGTCATTGGCTATGATAAGAAATGCTGCATGATGGTTAAGCCACCCTATCGTTAGCCCTTTGTACACCAGGGTATTCTTTTGCTCCATGACATCACTCTATTCATTTTCCCATGAAATTATAAATATAGTGATTTGAGGTTACTGAAAAAATCAGGATTACCATCTGGCAACTTTCTTAAGTCTTTCTTTCTATGATATCGGAATGGAAATAAATTTTTGCGACTGCGGCAGTATTATGGTTCCTGCAGGCGATAAAATACAGTGCAGGTTCTGCGGAAAAACAGTAAATAAAAAGATGGATGCAAAGATTGTGACGCAAAAAGAAAAGCAGGATGTCATCGTATTTGAAAACAATGAGCCCGACCTCCCAAAGACAGAGAAGCAGTGCGACCATTGCGGGAATAACGAGGCTTATTTCTGGCTCATACAGACACGCGCAAGCGACGAGCCGCCGACGCAGTTCTTCCGCTGTATAAAATGCAGGCATGTGTGGAGAGAGTACAAATAATTGTATTCAAATTTATAATGCTAGGAGAGAATAATATCATGCGCCGCAGAATTTTTTACATGCTTGTTGTGGTTCTTATCGTTGTTATTTATTCTGTTTATTTTGCCGTACCTACCGGCTATTTATCTGACAGCTACGAGCTGGAGGAAACAGTCGTGACAAAGGTTGTGGATGGGGACACCATAGTAATCCAGGGCGGCCAGCGAATTCGATTGCTCAACATAGATGCCAGGGAGCGCGGTGAGAACTGCTATAAAGAAGCAAAGGAAATGTTGGAAGAGCTTGTCCTGCTCAAAAACGTAACACTGGAGAGAGACAATGACAACAAGGACAGGTACGGAAGATTGCTGAGGCATGTATATGTGGGCAATCTGTCAGCCAACCTTGAGCTTGTCAAAAAAGGGCTGGCTGTCGCATACATATACGAGCCCAATATAAAGTATCTGAAAGCGTTCAGAACCGCCGAAGAACAAGCCAAGCAAGAAGGAGGCTGCGTCTGGACAGAGTTGCCATAGATTTATTAGCTTTCTTCCCAATTTCTTGACTATGCACAAAAACAGATACATTCCCCTGACCCAGCAGCCGTTCTGCTGCATGCCTGCATGCGTGCAAATGGTGTTGCTGAGGAGGCATCTGCCCCTAATGCCGCAGGAAGATATAGGATATGAACTAGGGCTGATAGTTCCGAGGAGATATAAAAAAATACTTCCAACGGCAAAAACGGGAAAGATGCCGCCCAGCGGCTGGGGCACGCGGGAAAGCAAGTATCCGCTGAACAAGTTCTTCAGGAAGCATAAAATCCCGCTGAAAAAAGAATTCTTCAAACCAGCACAACTTCATGATCCGAAGCAGTGGATTGAGGGCAACATTAAAAAGGGAAACGATATCCTGGCTTGCTTCAATTACGGAAAGCTTTACGGCACGAAAGGCCGAGGGCATTTGTCTGTTGTTGATTCTGTTTCTGGCAATAATGTGGTATTAATTGATCCCAGCAGGAAAGAGGTGCCCAAATACCGCAGTGTCAGCCTCAAAAAATTGCTGGGGGCGATGGAAATTCATCCGACAGGCGGCTTCCATCTCATCATCCCGAGAAAGCACTAAGTAAAAAAGAGCGATCTTGCACTTGACATAGAGACACAGGAATCGCATATAGGCTGCTCTGTTTTTGTATGATTCAGCTCATTGAGTTCTATTTCGCACATCATACATTTCATAATTTACATCTCATACAGTTATTGTGAACCAACTAAATTTTCTTGTTTGAAGATGGCCATTGCTTTTACCTGTTAGCCACAGCATGCTGCAGTTCCTCTTCCACATTTGCAGCCTGCTCCCCGAACTTGTTTATTTCTGCAACAAGCTCTGCATCTAGTTTCTGCAGATGGTCCAGCCGCAACTTGAGGATCTCTATGCCTCTTTCCTTTGTTTCTTTGACAACAACGCCTGCGCCCACAGCGACCAGGACATTTTCTGTGTCCTTTATGTCGCTTCTGGCAAAAGCGCCGCTTCCCAGCGAGGACCACATTTCCTCGCCTTTTTTCACGTCTGCGAGTTTTTCAAGCGCCTGTATAGTGGTTGCTATCTCTGCAACTTTTTCATTTAGCGCATTTTTCTCTTCGAGCAGTGCAGAGAGCTGCTGTTTCAGTATTTGCAACATCAGGTATTTTTTCTGCAGTTCTTTGTCATCTTCACCAGCTTTTTTGCTCGCTTGTTTTTTTGGCATGAAATCAGACTCCAGTGTTTTATTCTTATAGTGAGTGCATTTAAGTGCATTTTGGTTTATGAATTTAATTATGAAGAATGCAATAATTTTTCACGGAACTTCGTGCAGCCCAAACTCATACTGGTTGCCAAACATAAAAACCTATCTTGAAACACGCGGCTATGAGGTGTGGGTTCCCCAACTTCCAGGCTCTGACACACCTGATTTGAAAATACAGTTGCCATATGTTCTTGAGAACGGACAATTTAGCGAACATACAGTTCTTATTGGTCATTCTGCAGGATGCCCTCTGAGTTTGAGTGTCTTGGAAAATATTGATGTGCAAATTCACAAAGCAGTCCTTGTAGCAGGCTATGCAAGGCCAAAATCTGATGACCCTGGGCCAGAGCTGATATTGCAGGAAAAATATGACTGGGGAAAGATCAGGCAGAATGTGAGAGAGATAATTTTCATAAATTCTGACAATGACCCGTGGGGATGCAATGATAGAGAAGGCTATTACATGTTCGAAAATTTAGGAGGAACTCTGATTATTCGTCATGGCGAGGGCCATATGGGATCAGATACATTCAATCAACCCTACAAAGAATTCCCTCTCTTGGAAAAATTGCTTTGATCACATGACAAAAGTCATGCATTTTCAATGCTTTCGCAGATAAACACGCAGCGCATCTTTTATGATTTTGTCATGATCTGCTGCCAGCTTTTTCGGAATTTTCTCTATAGGAAAAAACCTGACATCGCTGGTTTCATTGCTCGTTTTTGTTGTTTTTGTCACAGGCCTCATCAAAAATGCAACACTGACTACGTGCCCTCTCGGATCGCGTCTGGGACCTGAATAGACGTCTACAAGTTTTATGATCTTTGTCCTGATGCCGCTTTCTTCCAGGCACTCTCTCATTGCCGTCTTCCCGACAGTCTCGCCCTTTTCTACGAACCCGCCAGGCAGTGCCCATCTGTTTTTGTAGGGAGCATGATTTCTTCGGACAAGCAGGATTTCTTTCTTTTTGTTTATCACAATGCCGTCAGCTGCCAGCATCGGGACGAACTTGAAGAGCTCATGAAATTTCTTTCTGGACAGCATGATTTTCACCTCTGTTTTGGTTCTGGAGAAAACCTTTCCAGATCGGCTATCTTGTTCTTTCCAAGGGCTTTCATCATCTCGGTTTCTGCGAGTTTTCTTGTTTTCCTTATAATTCCATTGGGAATCTCGGCTTTGTATGTCTCCTTAAGTTCTTCGAGAAAGTCGAACAGGAAAACGGAGAAGACCTTTTTGCCGTTTTGCGTCTGCCATGCAGATTCGTTTATTATTGAGTCCCAGTTTATCGGGAACTTGGCTATCAGATCAGAAGCGTCTTTTCTGTCGCCAGCCCTGTCTGTTGCGCACTTCAGCAGGATGATGTCCTCGGGCGAGATTATATCTGCTGTGAGTTTTCCAAATTCGTGCTTTTCTTTTATCCTTGACATTATTCCGGGCGATAGCCTGAATGACACTATTTCATTTATAAAGAGGTCCATGCGGGCATTTTTCCTTTCCATAATAACCGGGGTGCCGGCTTTGTAATCCCCGATCCTGTTTATTTGTCCGAAGCCGATATCTTCTGCTGTCCTTATAAATGCTTTCCTGTCGCTCTCCGAAAAGAATACAATATCCACGTCCTTTGTGGCGGATTTGAGCCCGTAAAAAAGCATTGCCGAGCCTCCTATAATCACGCATTCTGTCTGTTTTTTCATTTCAGTACCGATAAGTTTTAACAGGTCTATTTGCTCTTCTATTCCTATCATTTTGCAAACACCTCTACAATTTCATTTTTTCACTTCCCTGTATCTGCCGAGGTCGCTCTGGTTAAACGGGACGCAGATGCCCCATTCTTTTTCTATATCCTTAAAATCCACGCTGCGCATGCCGGCAATTATAAACTTCTCCCGCGGCTTTGCCTGTTTCAGTTTGTTTCTGATTCTGTTGTCCATTCTTTTTACCCTCGTGCATTTTCTCGCTGTATCGTATAGTGCGCCTACATGGCGCTGCAAACCTTCCTTTTGCGCATTGCCGTACAGAAGCTTCCAGTCCTGCACTTTTCTGAACAGCGCAAGAGACGCCAGTATTGCCCTGAAATCCCTTGTTTTTATGGCCCTGACAATTGCCTCTTCTATCGGCATTTTATGGTATATCCTGTGTTCGTACGGTTTTGCAATCTTTACAGGCGAGTTTGCATTTATTATTTCATACAAGCCTGGATAGCCGTAAGACGTGCGCGGCACCGGCGATATCTCATAAACCCTTATTTTGCCCTTCCCCCTGGTTTCCGCAACGTATCCGCGTTTTCTCATCTCGTACGCGTAATTAATCGCGGTTGCCCTGCTTACGCCAAGCATTCTGCTTATACTCGACACAGTCTGCAGGCCGCTGAGCCTTTTCGCCATTTTCTGCCAATCCATTTACATCACTTTTTAGTCCTTATTTATATGATGTAAACATCATAATATTTAAAGATTACGCCTTTTCCAAACGGCTATTAATACTACAAAAATCCCAACGCTTCAGTGATCCTGCCAAGCTCAGGCCCTGAGCTCTGCCGCGATGCAACAAAACCAAAGCTGTTCGCTATTACGCCTGCGCCAGGATAAGGCGATCCGAAATTTACTGTTCCGATGTCAGCCTCTACGCCTAGGGTATCTTCAATAAGCTTCATTTCCTGTTTTTTTACGCGCGGGTGCAGCAGGCAGCCTTTGTTTGTGGCTATGCCCAGGTTCCCCACAACCACTGTGCCTGCAATCTTTGTGATTGCGCACCGCAGGCCAAAGAAATTTTCTATCTCCTGCCTTTCTTTCCTGAGCAGCGGAGAAAGAATTATCCCGTTGTCGTTCATGAGAATAAGGTTGCCGAGAGCAGTGTAGCGTGATGTAAGGTATAAAACATCTGCCATATGCAGGTGCTTTCTTTCGTCTTTTTCTAACAGATTTGGTACCACTATGCCCGAAGAATTTCCAGCTGCAAATATCCCCAATAAGCCTGTATTGAAAACAGTAAAAAAATGCGCTTTTACCTTGAGCTCTTTTTCTATTTTGTCTCTGGCAGCATGTACACCAACAACACAGTATTCATCCGTCGCAAAGCCGTATAATCCCAGATTTGGATCGCCTGCGAAATTCATTCTCAGCATGATGTTATGTTGAAGAAAATGCTTTAATGCTTGATTGCATATTCGGCTTCTATATTTTGTCCGTCAGATGCTCTAGTATCTCGGCGTCAAACCTGTACTGAAAAATTCTGTTAAATTTTCGTCGCGTCCATCTCAGTGGACCTATCTCACATTCGTAGCTGTCTATTGGATCATCATCAGTCGCTTCCCCTAACAACAAATGATAAAAGCTGTTCACACAGCATTTCCATGTTACACCACAGGCAAAAACTCTTTGCGCACGCTCTTCGATGAGCAGTTCTTTGGCTCTCAGGAATTGCCGCTCTATGCTGGGATTTCTAGGAATGTATGGTTTCCTCGATGCATGGAGCGCAACAACAGGGTACAAGAACTTGCGATCAGAACCAACCGAAGCCAGATGATATACTCTGTCTCTCCTCCGGAGATATTCATGTATTTCCTCTGAGATCCTTCTCTCTAGACGCCGAATCCCATAAAAGTGGCCTTTTCTGCCTCCGTCCAAATCAACTAAATCAGTGTGAATTGCCACAAGAGTATACATATCTATCCCTGTTGCATCATTTCTTCCATTTAAGAAACTTGAGCCTTCTGGGTTTTTCCTTTCTCTCCTTCTCGTAAAATATTATATCGATAATGTCGCCGTCCTTGAGGCCAAATTTTTCTTTTATCTGGATTTTGTCCACAAGCTCTATTACTGTTCTGTTTATGGGATTTTTCTCCTGTATGGCAAAGCAGTCATGCCTTTCAACAGATTCGTTGAAAAGCTCTTCCAGATGCTTTTCTCTCTGAATTATCTGCTCCTGTTGTTTTTTCAGGTCTTCAATGCGCTCGCGCAGGTCTTTTTTCCTGAAGTCCGGCTGCTCTGCGAGTTCAACATATTCGTCTTTTTTCCATACAGCAATAGTCACAGGCGCGATGAAAAGATCTATATGCCTGCTCCCATCAAACAGAACCCTGTCAACAGTCTTTGTGGCAAAAGCCTGGATGTCTATTGGCCGGCTGATCTTCATATCTAGCGTGCCTTTGAAGGGCTCAAACCCCAGCACATGAGTGAGCTGGTAGAAAAATAAGTCAACAAGGGGTTTGCCTCTCAGCGGGCCTGATATGATTTTCCCTGTGACAGTGACAGTGCGGACCATAATAGATATTTGTTTTCGCAGGTTAAAAATCGTTTAGTTCCTGTTATCTGGGACTACCAAACGAAAAGTAGCCGATAGGCTGCAAAATTTATAGCTGAAAATTCTCTGGCCTGTTGTAGCCCATAGAGGCAAGTGCAGCATACAATCTGGATAAGAAGATCGCCTCGTCATTTTTTCTTGTCAGCTCTGTAAATGGCGCGGCAGCCACTGTGGGCCTGATATACTCCTCAATGCTGTCCATAGGCGTTTCGCCTCTTAAAAACGCATAGAATACGCCGTCTCTTCCGCCTTCTGCGTGTGGCATAGCTTCAATAACCAGTCTGGCTTTTGCATTGCTCGCTTTCCTGTATACATCCAGTTCCCTTACAAAAAACGGCTCCAGCTTCTGCATGCTTTCTGAATAGAAAAAGAATATATAAAACTATTTCTTTTCCTCTGTCTCAGGTTCAGTCTTGGCTTCTTCCTTGAGAAGCTCCTCAGTCTTTTCGTCCTCTTTATTCTTCTTTGTTTCCTCTGGCAGCTCCTTCCCCTCGATCTTTTTCTCTTCCTCTTCTTTCTTGAGCGCTTTTGGCCCAAGCCTTTCCAGAAGTTTTTCTTTCATCCCGACCCTCTCTTTCTTGGCCTTGGCCTTGAACTCCTTGTACTCAAATCCCATCAGCTCGACTTTCGCGACATCGCCGTCCCTCACGACATTCACGCGCACGCTTCTTGCAGGCTTCTTGATGCCGCGCTGCCAGATGGTTTCATTAAGTTTGGCCCCAATCTTTACTTCTTTTGCCTTCGAATGTTTCTTGACATGATCCTTGACAAGCCTGACAGCATACGGGCTTCTCCTCCTTATCGCCTTTTTGTAAGCCTCTGTAAGCTTGATGTTATAGATTTTTTCTGCGTCAGATTTTTCTGTCTTGTCGTGCTTTGATGTTTTCGTTTCTTTTTTTCCCGGCATGTTTGTCACCTTTTAAAGTCGTTGGCTCAATTCTTTTCTTCGACCTACCAATGCGCCCATAATTATTGTTTTTCCGTCTTCGTCGTAATCGATAAAATCTCTATCGAAATATCCCCAATATTTTCCATTTACAGACAATGGATCTCCTGTCTTAGTGTTGTATGCACGTAGACAGCTAGAGCAATACACCAAATCTGGAAATCTATCAGTAAATGACAGGACACGCACCATTGACATTTCTTTGTCACAACCCAAGCAATATGTTTTCATAATCACATCTTATCCTGCTGTGCGCTTATCTAATATCCTTTTCAGTTTGTCGATGTCTGTTCCTCTTTCCAGTAAAATTCTCCGCCAAGTATCTTTCCCATGCCCTACACCTTTATTCTTCCTCTTCTCCAGTGCTTTATCGCAACCCGGATTCTCCTTGTCCGCGCCCTCTTCAGCGAGAACTTCCTGATGTCTGCCCAGCGCGGCGCGCTCTGGCGCCTGGCTGCGATGAGCTTCACCTTCTTACCTAATGGCTTTCTCGATGACATCACAGTTCTCTCCTGTACCTCACTTCCACTTTTTCTGCGCCGCTTCTCAGCATTTTGCAGACATAACCTTCTATTTGCACGCCATTTTCAAGATATATTGGGCGTGTCTTTTCGCCAAAGTATGCAATTAAATGAAATGTCGTACTTTGCGGCAGCATTCTGACAAATGCCAGATTACCTAATGATTCGCTACTTATTAAAATCCTTCCTATCCTCAGATTTTTCATCATCCTATTTCCTCTTTATCTTGAAATCTCGCGCCTCTGTGAGCTTTTTGAGTATCATAACCAGCTGCTCGTCTGTGATCCTGCTCTTTAATTGCCCGCTCTGGTAGAGCTGGGCCAGATAAATCTCAAGATTCGTCGCTAACTCGGGTTTCACAGTGCGCAGGTTGGCGAGCCTCTCGCGCGCCTTCGGCTCCAGCATCTGCACCCTTATGATCTTCAGCGCTTCTTCCATCTGCTGGTGCTGGAGCGCAGCCTGCATCATCTCGCCCTGCTGCACTGCCATGTGCTCCTGCATGCGCTGCGCCATGAGGCGCTTCTTGATGTCTTCTTCTGTTGTCATATATGTGAGCCTATTCATTAAACTTTTTAAATATCACTTTTTTCAAGAATTTATTCCGCACGGTCTGCAGTAAGACAGGTGGTCAGAAAAAGTTTTATTCACTTGACCTGCTTGGCAACCTGGTCCAGCAGCCGCTGCCCCTGCGGCGTGATTGCCCTTCCATTCTTTCCCTGTTTCGCGACATAGCCTAGCTTCTCCAGGTCAATTAATATAGTGCGGATTATCTTCCCGCTCGCCTTCCTGAAATGCGGCGGCTTGTGCCCGCGCCTCTTGCGCCCGCCATAAAAGCTTCTGAGCTTCTCCACGCCCACAGGCCCGTCCATGTAAATCTGTTTGAGCACTGAAGCAGATCTCAAATACCACCAGTCCTTCTGCTCAGGAGGGCGCTGTTTGTTTGCGCCTGTCTTCACTATACGTGCCCATTCAGGCATCTGTACTTCCTTGTGGAGGGCTTCGGCTGTCTTTTCCACGAGTTTCTGCGGGTCAGCATCGCGTGCGGAGACCATGATTATCTTTTATTCCTTGTGTGAATAGACTTTTAAAACTTCTTGCCCTGGTGGCTTTGTTCAAAAAGTGAAGCCTGTTTAATAAGTTGGAAAGCTGGTTTTTTAAGGGTTTCTGCTAAAATTATAGCCAGAATGATGAATAGTCACACTACCAGAGTGTTATCGCAAAATCTATTAATATGGGGCGCTGTCAAATAGGATTAGAGGATTGTTTATGGAACTTCTTGAAATCAATGAATCTAACATTGATTTCCTTCTTGAAAAATTTGGAAAAGAAGTCAATGAAGAAGGATTCATTATCGATAAAGAAACTAAGGAAAAGGTTACATGTCGCTACACAGGTAGAGAAATCAAGAAAGAAACACTTGGCGGAATATTGCCTGGTTCTGAAATCTTCATTGAGGATTCAGACATCGCATACGCCGGATATGTTGCTGAATTCTTAACTAATAATGACTGATGCTATTGACTGGATTGCGCTTTTGATAAAGCATTGGGACACTATCAAAAAAATTCCGCCTGAAATCTGGGAAAAAATGAAAGAGACCTTCAGGAAGGGCGACAAAGCTTTAGGTTTTATTCGCAGAAAAAGCAAATTCTTGGAATACTATTCTTTATCGCAATCCACGTTTCTCAAAAAATATGCACGTTACATTATACCAACAGAGTATAGAGGTCACCTGCTACACGCAATTTATATTAGTCAGCTTTATGAAAAGGGGCTGAAAAAAGA
>JACQNX010000011.1 GCA_016202875.1 Candidatus Aenigmatarchaeota archaeon
ATACTTATATGAGCGAGCTGACAGAGAAGGAAAAGGAACAATTAGGGATGAACATCCAGAAAAAGACAGCAGAGATAGAGGAAAGGCTGGAAAAGGAAAGGCAGAAAACAGTTTTGCACAAAATAGCTGTCAAAGACGGTAAAGTGGAGTACAAATCGCGTGGCGAAGTTCCTGGAACGCCGCTCAACCAATTCTCCATGGACGAGCATAATGGGTATTTCAGGATTGCGACCACGACAAGAAGTTTAGGCTCTTTTGGAGGGAGCATTGGTGTGGCAACAACCCAAACAGCAGTGAAGCAGGTAACAGTCGAGCAGACTAACGCCCCTGAATCATTGGTCAGCAGTTCTGAAGGGCAGGGAATAACTCTTGAAGAAAACCAGCAACTTACAAAGCCAGTAGAGCAGCCGATGCCAACAGCAGTCGCACCTCCACAGCCGGAAAGACCATCAACACTGAACCATATCTACGTGCTTGACGAAAACATGAACATTGCCGGAAGGCTTGAAAACCTGGCTCCTGATGAGCGGATTTACTCGGCAAGATTTATTGGCGACAGGGTCTACCTTGTCACATTCAGACAGATTGACCCGCTGTTTGTTATAGACCTGAAAGACCCTGCAAACCCGAAGGTATTGGGCAAGCTGAAGATACCGGGCGTCTCAGACTACCTGCATCCATATGACGAAAATCATGTCATAGGCATCGGAAAAGAAGCTGTAGAAGCCAAAGAAGGAAACTTTGCATGGTTCCAGGGCGTGAAGCTTTCTTTGTTTGATGTAAGCGACGTTGAAAACCCGAAAGAGATTGCGAAATATGTTATAGGGCACAGGGGCACTGACTCAGAAGCATTAAGGGATCACAAGGCATTCCTGTTTGACAGGGAAAAGAAGCTGCTCGTTATCCCTGTACTCCTGGCAAAGATAAATGAAGAGCAGTATCCTAATGGCGTGCCAGACAGCGCATACGGCGAGTACACATTCCAGGGCGCTTATGCCTTTGAACTCACGAAAGAAAACGGCTTTGTTTTAAGGGGAAAGATAACCCACGTGGAGGACGACAGCCTGGCCAAGAGCGGATATTATTATTTCAGCCCGTATTCTGTCAAGCGAAGCCTCTACATCGGCAATAATCTTTACACGCTCTCGGACAAAATGGTAAAAATAAACGACTTGTCAGACTTGAGGGAAATAAAATCTGTGGAGCTGCCGTACAATGAGACGACAGCATATGGCGGAGGACCTGTAGGAATAGTTGTAGAATAATCAGGAAATACTGTAAAGTGATCAGGAAGTTGCTGCGAAATATTTTGGCGGCGCTTCTACTGCGTGCTGTGCTCTATCCATTTCAGTCAACATGCGGTCCTCACCAAGGTAACCAACCACTCTGCGCGGAGCTCTTCCGGGGACATAAAAAAATGACTGAGGCCCGCCTTCTGCCAGTTCTTTCTTATGAGTTTTCTTGAAATGGTCGTTTATCAGAGGAATACCAAGATCCAATATGCCTACAGGATAAGGGATTTTATCCTGCATCTCCCCGAGATCTGTCTCCTGTCTGCTGCATTCTTTACACCGTTCTGGATCGCCTACAATCATAATAGAAGGCCGGGAGATGAATGCTTCAAATGACTGAAATTTATTGTATCTGCCAAGAAGCTGTGCAAACATAGTACTGACTTTTTCGTATTCTTTCAATAAATGATAGTTATTTTTGTCTTCTGCAGAGTAGGCTTTCCATAACCGAGGAACCGGATCTTCTTTCCCGTTGATTGAACTGGCAACTGCCTTGTCAATCAGGTACCTCAGAATATCAAAAAATTTTTCGCCTGCGCCCACTAATTTTAAAAATTGGGCATGATCTATCCTGCCGTTCCTGACAATTTCATCGCCAGTGATGCAGGTCAGTGGAGAGACTTCTTCGAATCTCACAAACCACTCTTCCACCTCCAGTGTTATAGGAGGCAGTACTTGATAGCCCTTCAGACTCTTCCATTCGCCTGCCGCATCGGCTTTTGGCTGCTCTGGAATTACTGCTTCGTCGCCCATCAGAACCTTCTTTATTATACATTTCCACCTATTTATTTCTGGCAGGTTTCTTTTTTGTGATTGATTCGTAATGCACAAGTAAAGTAGCATGTTTTTTAAGAATAATTTAATATTTTTCTCCCTGTCGTGCTAAAACTATCATATGCCGCTTGCAAAACTTCGTCCTTTGCACGGTACCCGATGAACAGGCCTACCCTCTCACCATTTAAGAAGAAATATGTTTGCGGCACACCTTCTTCCAGCTCTGTATTGTATCGCATCTTAAATCTCTGGTTTAAACGGGGTGTATCCAAATCTATCTCTCCGACATTGCCGTCGAACTCTTGTGCCACTTCTTGCAAAACAGGCTCGTAATCTTTGCACCATCTGCATCTTTTAGGTGCACCAACAGCTAAAATTGCCTTTCTAGAAATGAATTTATCAAAATTGGCATCGGTAACTGTAATAACACTGCTTTTCCCGTTGTTTTCAGCATTTCTTCCATCATTATTATCAGGAATCATCTTCTAATTCTATCTTGCCAACCTTTTTATCTCTTTTCTGTTGACTAATTCCTATGCAACGCATCATCATGCATATGGACCTAGATTCGTTTTATGCTTCTGTAGAGGAGAAAAGGAATCCGGATCTGGCAGGAAAGCCCATCGTCATCTGCGTCTTCTCGGGCCGATCCGCGGATTCAGGGGCTGTTGCAACAGCCAATTACAAAGCCAGAGAACTGGGCATAAAGGCGGGCATTCCTATAACTGCAGCCAAAAGGCTTGCCAGTGATGAAACAGTTTTTCTTCCAAATGATATCGAATACTACAGAGAAGTTTCGGAGAGAATCATGGAGCTTATTGAAGAGGACTGCGATTCTCTGGAGCAGGCAAGTGTTGATGAGGCTTACATGGACGTGACAAATAAATCATTGGGAATGTGGGAAAATGCAGAAAAAATCGCAAAAGACATCAAAAACAACATAAAAGAACATGAGAGACTGACCTGCTCCATAGGCATAGGGCCCAACAAGCTCATTGCGAAGATGGCGAGCAAGTTGAAAAAGCCAGACGGGCTGACTGTAATCAAAGACGAAGATGTCTACAAATTTTTGGAAAATCTGGAGATAAGGAAGATTCATGGCATAGGAGGAAAGACGGCGGAAATACTGAATTCTCTTGGGATAAAAACTGCAAAGGATCTTGCACATTTTAACCCTCTCCTGCTGGAAGAAAGGATTGGAAAAAACAAAACAAAGCTGCTGCAGGAAAAGGCACAAGGCGCCGACAACACGCCTGTTGAGCAAAAGGAAGCGCAGCAGATATC
>JACQNX010000010.1 GCA_016202875.1 Candidatus Aenigmatarchaeota archaeon
CTTGTTCTTTGGAAGTTGATTTATAATATTTTTCCCTTGTTCTTTGGAAGTTGATAAGAGCCTTTCTTTCAAGAAAGGATCTTATCCGCTCAAAATCTGCTGCACCTCTTTCAGCAGGGATTTCTCATGTGCATGTCTGCGTGTAATATTCAATTCTGGTTGCATTCCGTCTTGTTCTTCTTCGTACTTTTCTTCCTCTTCTTCTGCTGTTCTTATAGTCTCAGGTTCCTCAAAAAGCTTCTCCTCGCCCTCTTCCTGCGGGGGCTCTTTCTCAGCCAGCTTCAGGCTCAGCGCCTCTTCCATGCGGCTGAGCCGCTGATGTAAGTCCGGCGCTTCTGGAGTGAGGAACTCTGTTGTGATTGAGCCGCGTTCCTTGATTTTTGTAATTTCCAGTTGCATGAGCAGTATCAGGTCTTCCAGCTCCTGTATTCTGTCCTCAATATCATGCGGCTGTGCCTTTGCCTCTTCAAACCGCTTTTCCACCTCAAGAAAAGTCGCCCTGAGCTTGTTTTCCAGCCTCTCAAATCTCTCTTCTAACTGCTTGATTTCCTGTTCTTCCAGAGCCATGAAGATAATTTATTGTTTCCAGTATATTAAGTTTAGGATGCTCTGTGATTGTGTCCCGAATAGCTGTCTGCAGGAAAACTAGGATTTTTCCGCAAATATGGCATCAAAGTTATCCCTGAACCTGTAATATTTCCATGTTTTATTGTCTACAAATGTGGCCATTGTCTGTGGCATCTCATTCCTTGGTACAAAGAGAAAGCCTTTTCGGAGAAGATAGTAGGCATAATCTGCCTGCTCTTGTGGCACACGAAGGTGGTAGGTTTTGCGATGACTGTCTAAAGAAGGCACTTCAGTTCCACGTCTCAACGCCACTATCTTGCCCTTTAATTTTACGGCGCGGGTTCGGAAACTACCGCTCGTCAGTATTGTCTCTATGTCCTCTGGCTGAAAAAACTTTCTCGCGTCCCTGTAAAAAGCGCTGAACAGTTCGTTTTCAAACAGCTCTTTTTTCCACCTGCCTATGGCGCAAACATGCCGTCTTTCATGCCCGGTCTTTGCTCCTTCAGGCAAAATGCGGTCATGCCACTTTCTTACTGCTTCTCTTTCTACCCCATGCTTATCAGCTGTTTCTTGATAGTCTATACACGGTATCTGAAAATCTTTAAGCAATCTTTCATATGCGCCTTCTCCGTATCTCTCATCAAATCTTCTAGCCCATTCATCTGAAGATAATTTCTTCTTTCCAGATCCAATCTTCCTTACATGATTTTTATCGTATTGCTCAAGATGTGTTGCTTCAAATTGCCATGCTCCATGAATTTTTTGAGCCTGCAAGCAGCCTGAACATGCATAGGCTTGAATGGTTTGTGGCATTAATCCCAAAAACTTGGCAGCCTCTTCGGTATTATACATTTTCATAAGAAATCAGCGATAAAAAACTTCTTATGCTTATACCAAGATTCCATATCCTCTTGTGTTATGTCTCATCCACAAAGTCCAGAAAGCGAGTATGGCAAATATCAGCCCCCAGCTCCAGACAGTGGCGTGCACAATATCAAAATATGCAAGGTCAAGCCCGCGTGCGAAATGAAACATGAACAGTATTCTTCCGATATTAACAGCGAACAAGGCAGGCAGCAATATAACTAATCCTTTTGCTTTTTTCCCCAATGAAAAATCAGTAGCCATGACCAGTGCGAAAAGCGCCAGAAAACTTTTCCACCCTGTGCAGTCCCAGTTTATGAATGCGCCCCATTGTCCATTCACGAGCTGTATTGCTATGAAATTGCCTGTGCGCTCAGCGGCGATGCCAGTTGCCTGCAGCAGCCAGAACGTTATGTCAGCTGTAATGCTCTGAAGCAAGCCAGATTGCCAGTCCAAGAGGAGCAGCACGTATAGCGGTATTGCAAAGATGTTGAACTTTATGAGAAACTTTAATATTCTGTGATGTTTGTCTTTGCTGTTCCAGAAATGGCCAAAATCAGCTGATCTTCTCTGTCTTTCTTTTTTCCTTGTAGTCATGCAACCACGCAACAAACTCTTGTTTATCATCTTGTTCAAGAGAGATTCTTTCTACAACAAGGAATTTGCCTGCCTGTCGTATATTAGCTTTTCTTTTTTGTACCAGAGGCAGGCTTGTTACAATCCCGAAATCTGTGATGATAGCAGCGGCGCCGGCGTTTTCTATTTTCCTGGTAATTCTGTCGTTGTCGTAGTCAAGGATTATGGCTTTGCCCCTGATTTCTTCGTCTGTCAATTGGTCTGAATATGCCATAACAATTATGTACTCACCTGCAATGATCTTTTCCAGCGCTTTTATTGTCCTGTTCTTTTCGCCCAGGACATCAGCAATGCTCTTTCTCAATTGTGTCATTACAGCAGATTCGTTCCTCATGTATTTTTTCTTTTGAACAGCACGCTGCAGTTCAGCAAGTCCTTTCTCCAGCACAGCGTTTCTCGTCCTCGCATCTTCCAGTTCTTTCATGAGGCGGGAAATCAGGCTGTCTCTTGTTTTATGCCTCTCCTTGCCTATTTTTTGCGCCTTCCGGACCTCAATCATCCTCAAGGCTGTCTCAATGTTTGCAGCCTGCCCTGTTATGAGCAGTTTTTTCACTATGCCCTGCTTGGCTGCATCTACGCTCTTCTCTACCTTTTCCAGCGTACTCGAGAATTGAGCCTTGGCAAAAAGCGCAGCCGCCAGGGCATCAGCCTCGTGGTCTGTTTTGGTGTTGTATGTTGATGTAATCTCCTTTTTTTCTGCCAGCCTCAGGTCATGAGGAGGGTTGACTAACCGGGCGCCGAATGCTGCAGCAACCTTCCTTACCAGCAGCGGCACGCGGGCCTTGTCAGTCGCAATTATCATGGGCTCGCCTTTTTCAGAAAGCCATTCAAGAATATCAGAATAAGAAAAATTTCTCCTGCTTGCTGTCTCGACTTTGCGTGTAATGCTGTTTGCATCTATGACAGCAATGCCCGCCGTTGCACCAGGATCAACACCGACAATCAGGCGCATGACTTTTATTGTGTAGAAAGATATAAAATAGCTATTCTTTCAGTTCTTTTCTGAAAATAGGTTTGTGCATATCGCCAGCAAGATATTTGCCTTTTACATCGTACCTGGTTGTTGCAGCAGGCTCTATAAGGAAAAAGCAGGCCCTGCAGAACTTCATCTTCGGATAAAGCAATATTGTGTTTGGGCCATCGTTTTTAATTTCAAGTGTCATAGTCTTTGGCTTCTGGCCTGTATCCACAATCATCGCTGTTTGTGTGACTGTTAATCCTACTCTCGCAAGCGTGCTTCTGCCATCCAGCAGCATGCCAATTTTTTCTGATATTCCTATTTTCTCAAAGGTCTCGCCAATAACAAAGATGCCTGGTTTGAGAAGAAATGGCTTTTCTTTTGTTATTTCTATTTTTGTATAGTCAGGCAGTACCCCTTTCAAAACATCAACAACAGCATTTCCTTCTGGCATAAGAATGTTTTCACCAAGGTGCAGCGTGATTCGCGCGGCACCCATCATCTCACCATTCCATGGATCAACAACTATGTCGCCGCTTTCCATGAATTTCTTGATGGAGACGTTGGAGAGCATAAATGTACTTGTAGCTTAAGAATAAAACATCATTGCCTTTCTCATCCCTGTTCTGTCTGGCCAGAATATTTCCTTTCAGCCGTTCTTGAAACACAGTTTGCGTTCTTTTCCAAATATACTTATTATTACCACTGTTGAATAACTACTAATGGAAATCTTTAAATATGTTGCGCAGCGTAGAAAGTGGTATGTACAGCACAAAACTTTACACGCTCGATGTGGGGGTGTTTAATGCCAGAAATGGCAGCCTGTATTTTGACCCTGCGCAGCTAAGACTCCCGCTTACTATCAACATGCCTATTGGCAGACAAAGCAGTGAAGAGGAGCAGGATTCTTGTACAGGTGATGTTTTGGGCAACTTTAACACTGGTAGGCTGGAAGGACCTGTATATTTTCTGGAAAGGCCAGCTTATAATGGCAGCAAAGTGATTATTCCTGATAATTATGTTACACATTGGATCAGCAGGCATCATGGCGAATTTGAACGTACAGGAGATAATTTTCTCTACAGGCACAGAAGCCAGACAGGAATGAACACAAGATTGTGGCTGCCTGATAAAGGTGCAGTGAAAAGAGTAAGCCATGAAGGAGAAGAGATTTCTATTGATTTCCCAGAAAAAGACGACCCGCCTTCAACATACTGGTTTTTGCTGGGTGGCAAGGATGACGCCGATCTGGGCACTGCATTTTCGCATGCTTCATATTACGCAGCAGTACACATGCAAATATCAGGCGACCAGTTGCCAGAAACAAACTCCCGGCAATATGTAAATATAACGCTCATTAATGGCGCGGAAAGGTGAAAAGCAGTTACTTCTTCTGCTTGATCATGGCGTACTTGCCATAGCGCCAGACAAGGACCTCATCGCCTTCAACAAATCTCCCTTTGAGCTCATCAGCTACAGGCAATTCAACCTGCGAGAAATCTTCAAGGTCCATGAGCTGCACGCTTTCGCCCAGCAGGGCAATGACCTGCATGCCCCTCTTCTCTATTACAGGCACATCAACCTTTTCGTCAGCAGGCCCGACAGTGATTTTCTTTGAGCCCTCGAAGATCCCGCGGGCAAACAACCTTGCTTTTGCAGCGCCGTGCTTGCCAGCCTTGCTAGTCTGCAGCTTTTCCACCACGCAGGGCACGTCATCCAGCAGCACGAATCCGCCAGGCTTAAGTTTCTTCATCTCAGTAACATGTTTTTCCATTTAACCACCAAACTCTCCAAGAAACCCGGCTGGGAATAATTGCCGCTGGAATATATAAAGGTGAAATTCCATAGGGCTCTTTCATTCAGAAATATCCCTCTTCTGGACTTCCTTTTCGTCGGCGATTTCTATCTCAAGAGCCTCAAAATGTTTTCTGTCTGTTCCGAGAACAGCTCATCTTCCTCAGTCGTTGGCAAGCGGCACTGTATTGTATTTCCAGTGATAAGGCCATTCACCTTTCGGCACTTGTCTCAGCTCCTTCCTTTGTTCTCTTAACATTCTGTCGAGGTCGCGGCGAGCATTTCTCTTTAACTCTTGAATGAGGCGCTGTATCTGTTCCTGATCTGCTTTGTCCTCTTTTTCTTGCTGTGCTTCGAGCCCTTTAATTCTCTGGCGGTGCTCGTGACTCGACTTCTTAATTTCTTCGCGCATTGCCCGCAATTCGTATGCAGATTCTTGCAGCATCCTCTCCAATGATGTCCTTTGATAGTGATGCAATTCTCTGTATCCAAGATAGCCCGCGCCAGATATCAAAATAGGCAGCGCTATATAACCGACAAATTTTGCAGCCCGTTTCGAGAAATAGTTCAGTGCCATATTAAAATTACTGGGGCAGCAAGAATTTATAGGGCTTCAACAAATTGAAGAAAATTACTTCCTCTCAACCTCTTTCCCTGCCACAAACCTGACATCCTCTTCCTTGACGGTCTTCCTGCCAGCATGCCTGGAGAGCTTCACAGCCTGCTCTGCGATATCATTCCCATAATCCAGAACCAGTTCCCTAAGCTCTTCCAATGCCTTCCTAGAAACCCTCTTCACGCCTGCCTTTTTCGCTATGCGCTCCAGAGAGAGTAAGGATATCATAACACAAGCCCCTATAATTAATGCTCACCAATAGCTTTAAAAGTCCATTAGAAGAAACAAGCGAAATCTTTAAATACTTTTCGGTTTAAACTAACTGTTGAGGCAGCATTGCGGCAATGTTACTTCATAATAGTAATTAAAACATGAATTTGGGGCGTTTGGTGGTTTAAGCCGCAATTTGTCGTTAATCTGTTATAATCTGTTATATGTAGGTGGAAATATGAAATTCAAGCCTTATGCAACTGCTGTACTGTCGTTGACATTAGCTGCTGCGCCTCTGCTTGCACAGCAACGGGAAAATCCCAAAGAAGGACTATATTTTAAAAACGATAATGAATATTGTGAAGTTGGCCGCTCCCCCACGTCCGGACAATTAATAAGATACACCACAAAGGAGGGTGACATAAAAGTTACAAGATTGGGAAATGGATTTAAGTTATCTATGGTTGGGCGTATATATCCAGACGGCAGATCAGAAGTTAGATTTCCCTCAGATTTGGATCCTGTAACATGGGAAAAGCATGAAAGGGCATACAAAGCAGCAATCTGCGACCTTGTAACGCCTGAAAATCTACACAGAGGTACTGGCTTCAAACCATTCGACACTGTAAGGCCCCAAGAATACAAACGCCCGAAGCCCCCTCAATAATACTCAAAAATAATCAAAAAAGGTGATTGAAAATGAGATTCAGACTTTTGCCATATGCAACGATGGTCTTGCTTACAGCCGCGCCCTGGACTTTGGGGCAGGAGAAAAAACCAGAAAAAGGTATATACGTTGGAAAAACAGGCATATGCAATGTCACATATAACAAAGAAGGCGGCACATGGTCCAGGGGAATAAGTTGTGATGAAAAAGTAGGCGGAATGACGGTATCAAGAACAACTATAGACGGCAATCTGGCAAGCATATTTTATCATGGCCCAGATAAAATAATAAAAAGTATTGTAGTACTCTCTGACAGCGCCTACAATGGCATGAAGTCAAAAAACATTGATGTAAGCGGTTACGCCAAAGAAAGCGAACCTGCGCTGGCAGCGCACAGGACCGCCCATTCGATGCTTGCTAGAGAGGTTATAATACCTGAAAACCATACAAACGCTAGAAGAGGGGAACTGCTCAGAGACTTAAAATAACCAATGGTGATAATAAATGCAGAATTATAGTGCAGGCAGAAAATTAGGCGCTTTTGGCACAGCTGTGATGCTCGCAGCGCTTGCTTCAGGCCCGGAACGTGGCAATAAGTAAGTTATAATTAAGTTAAGTGGTGATCTCAATGGATAAATGTCCAGAATGCGGTTCCAGAAGTTTCTACAGGGACCAGGAAAAAGCGGAGAGAATCTGCGCGAAGTGCGGGCTTGTGCTAGAGGAATCTATGGTTGACACTGGGCAGGACTGGCGCGCATTTGACCACGACCAGAAAGTCAAGCGCGCAAGGACAGGCGCTCCCCTGACTCATAAGAGGCATGACAAAGGCCTTACCACGGAGATAGGCAAGGGAACCACAGAGCTTTTCAAGGTGCCGGCAAAGAA
>JACQNX010000012.1 GCA_016202875.1 Candidatus Aenigmatarchaeota archaeon
CCTGCTATACTGTATGTTCAGTATAAAATGTTCCAAAATCAACTGAACATACTATTAGTCTTAAATATTGACGGCCCAGATAGGCATTATAGTCGATGATTCGATAAAAGCATTATAAAGAGGAGATGGAAACATGAAATTCATATTCTTCGGACCGCCGGGCTGCGGCAAAGGAACGTACGCATCGCGCATCGCGCCTCAGCTGGGCATTGTGCACATAGCAACAGGCGACATGTTCCGCGCAGAAGTTGCTGCAGGGACGAAGCTTGGCAAGCTGGCTGAGAAATGCATGAAAGCGGGCAATCTTGTTCCTGACGACGTGACAATAAAGATGTTTAAGAAGCGGGTCAAGAAAAAAGATGCACAGAAAGGCTTTATTCTGGACGGCTTTCCTCGGACATTAGCACAGGCAAAAGAGCTTGACAATATGGCAAAAATTGATTTGGTAATCAATATTGAACTTTCCGAGGGCATCATACTTGAAAAAGCTCTTGCGCGCAGAATCTGTGAAAAGTGCGGCAACATTTACAACATTGCTGATATCAACCGCAATGGAATAAAGATGCCTCCGTTGCTGCCGAAGAAGGAAGGCATCTGCGACAAGTGCGGCGGCTTTCTGGTGCAGAGAAAAGACGACAATGAGGAAACTATCAGGGACAGGCTAAACATATACCGCAGGCAGTCCGAGCCGTTAATAGAGTTCTACAGGAAGAAGAAGCTTGTAAGAGACATAAAAGTTGTCGGGCCGCCTGAAGTCATGGTGCCGAAAATAATGGAGATTCTTAAGAAACGCTGAAAACATTACGCAAGAATTACAAGAACGTTACAATGTTTGTTCTAATATGTTTTTAAGAAACCGCGCACAATGTTAAGGTTATGGCAGCTGAACTCGCATATAGCGAAATTGGATCAGAACTAGGGAAAGAACGGCTGCAGGCAGCCTATGAAAATTGCAGCATAGTTGGCATACTATCCGATCCACTATTAAGGCAAAAAATTTACAGAACTGCATTTAGAATATTACGTAACGAAGCTGATGCCGAAGAAGCGTCACAAGAAACTTATTTGAATATATGGAGAGGTCTGCCAAATTTTAGAGGAGATTCAAAATTCAGTACATGGGTGAGTCGCATCACTGTAAATGCGGCTTTGGGATTTTTGAGGAAAAGGGGGAAAACGGAATCATATTCATTAGAGCAGATGCGCGAAGACATGGAAGTTGATGTCACAGATGAAAGGGCTAATTCAGATAAGATTGTTGCAAATTCAGAGATCAGAGATAAAATAGCCTTAGCACCTTCACAGATGTCTCCCAAACAGGCAGAAGTAGTGCGACTACATGACTACGAAGGTTATACGATTGCTGAAATTGCACGGCGTCTTAAAATCCCCGCGGGAACTGTAAAAAGCCGTTTGTTTTATGGACGCCAAGAATTTAGAGAATACGCACAGTGGACAGAAAATGAGTTGAATGATATTTTAATCGCAGATATTTCCACTACACCAAGTCTCAATGTTGCCCGCGGCAAAAATGGCTATAATAATACTATTGTTGATCTTTCAACACAGCCACAATTAATAAGACATGAAAGAACGATACGCCCGCAGCCTGAACATTACTTTAAACCGTCTTATTTAGACAGATCAAACATCGTTTTAGAATATCTGGTAGACAGACTTGCGGCAGAACTGGAAAGCCAATTAAGCTGCGCTAAAACTCTTCTAAAAAAACCGAGCAAACAAAATGCTGCAAATGAAATATCCGACGATTTCATAAATTGGGAAGAAGTTATTTTGCAAGCACAACCTAATACAGAAGAAATGATAGAGGCATTTCAAGAATATGTTGCATGCGCTCGGAATGCAGAAAAAAGGCCAAATGTTGAAACTTTTGACATTCTTCACTCTCATTTTTGTGACCAAGTTCAAAAAATTCAGTTGAACTGGTGGGATTTTGCGAAACAAGATAGAGAAATGCGATTAGATGCTCTGAAAACACTTGCAGAAAAACAATTTGGTAGCTTATTTTCAGTGACAGGAGATCAGTTAGCAAAATATGTCTGGGAAAAGCAGCGTTTTCATAAAAAATACTATAATGGCTATAGAAAATCGCGCGTTAAAGCGGATCTTACTGATTTAAGACGCAAAGAATATGAAAAAGACTCATTCTAGTTTGTTCCCTTTAAATACAACTTTCACTTAAATAGTTAATTGCGATATGGTAGACGTGAATTTTCTTATGGGTGTTGAACATGCTGCGCCAGCCTATAATAGCTGTACTTGGACATGTGGACTCTGGGAAGACAAGCCTACTCGACAGAATAAGACAGACAGCTGTGGCCAGCAAAGAGGCTGGCGGAATCACGCAAGCAATAGGCACAACTGAAATTCCTGCTTCTATTCTTAAGGAAATCTGCGACGATGTGCTAAGAAAATTCATGTTTGAAATTAAAATTCCAGGATTACTATTCATCGACACTCCGGGTCACGAGGCATTCACGAGCCTGCGTCGCAGGGGAGGCTCAATCGCAGATCTTGCAATTCTCGTGGTGGATATCATCGAAGGCCTTATGCCCCAGACTATTGAGAGCATCGAAATCCTAAAATCCACAAAGACGCCTTTTGCTGTTGCAATAAATAAAATAGACAGAATAAATGGCTGGAAGATGATAGATCCGGATTTCGTGGACAATTATGGTCACCAAAGCGATGATGTGCAGCGGGAGTTTGAAGAAAAGTTCTATAGCGTAGTTCGACAGTTCTCTGATAGAGGACTAGAGGTCGAGAGATTTGACCGTATTCAGAACTTCACAAAAACCATTGCCGCTGTTCCTGTATCTGCAAAAACAGGCGAAGGAATTTCTGATCTTCTAACAATTCTCATGGGTCTGGCACAACAGTTTCTTACTGACCAACTGGAAACGAGAGAAAAATCTGCAGGCATGATTCTTGAGGTGAGAGACTTTATCGGCTTGGGGAAGACCATTGATGTTATCATCTACAATGGCACAGTAAGGAAGAACGACTATCTGGTCATAGGGGGAAAAACGCCGCAGATCTCAAAAATAAGGACGCTGCTCCTGCCAGAAGCGCTGAGGGACATGAGAACGGAGAAAAAATTCCGCAGCGTTGAAGAGGTGAATGCAGCCGCGGGCGTGAAGATATCTGCGCCTGGGCTGGATGAAGTGATAGCAGGCTCTCCCATAAGAACTGCAAAAACCTTTGAGGAAGCAGAGCAGCTTCTGGAAGAGCTGGAAAAGGAGAAAGAGGAGACAGAAATTCACAGGGAACAGGAAGGCGTTATACTGAAAGCGGACACTGTCGGAAGCCTGGAGGCGCTGATACACATATTCGGCAATTATCCCGTAAAAGAAGCCAGCATAGGTAACATAACAAAAAAAGATGTCATAAAAGCCGAGGCAAACCAGAACAACATCTACAAGATCGTAATAGGGTTCAATGCGCATACCGCTGAAGAGGCTGATGTGCTGGCAGGAGACAAGAACATAAAGATCATGACATCCGACGTCATTTACAGGCTGATCGAGGATTACACAAAATGGCAGGAAGAGGAAAAGGAAAGCATAAAGAAAAAGGAAATAGAGGGGCTTCCACGGCCAGGGAAAATCAAGCTCCTGCCAGGATGCACCTTCCGCGCAAGCAACCCTGCTATTGTCGGATGCGAGGTTGTGGGCGGATTGCTAAGGGCTGGTTCTTCTTTAATGAAAGATGGAAAATCTGTCGGAGAAATAAAACAGATACAGTCACAGGGCCAGAACATAGAGGATGCGAAGAATGGCGAAAAGATCGCTGTCTCTATCATTGGTCCTACTGTAGGCAGGCAGATAGATGAGAGCGATGTTTTGTTTACAGATATCAGCAGCGAGGACTACAAGAAGCTGAAGAAGAACGACCAGTTCCTGACAGGCACGGAGAAACAGGCCCTGCAGGAGATTTTTGAGATAAAGAGGAAGACTAATCCGAGATATGGGCTGTAAGCTTGCTATCTTAAATCTTTTTCTGAAAAAGCAGAGGTATGCTTTCTGACAGAGGAATAAGACAAGCAATAAAAGAAGGAACACTCAGCATTGAACCATTTAATCCCTATCCCAGGGATCAGAAAACTCCGAATTTGGGTACCTGCTCGTATAATTTGCACAACCAAGCGTTTTTTAGGGTAAAAAGGAGGGACAAAACCTGGCATGATAGCATTACAATTGCAGAGGTTCATAGAGAAATTACAGAAACTGGAATAGATAAATTTATTTCTAAAAAATGCGCAAAGTACGATGGCGCATTTGTTCCCGAACAAGTTTATGTTAGCGTAAGTGAAGAAAGAGTAAGAAGTGAGTTGCAAATAGAAGTCACTACTCGAAGTAGCGCGGCACGAAAAGGTATTGAAGTGATGCCGATAAATCTAAGGCGCTGCGAAGGTGCCGGTGATCTTGTTTACTCTTTAATCAGAACATTTCATACAACATGCGAAACTCCAGAAAGCAGGAGTTTGTGCCAGCTACTTATCAATTCCGAAGGAGAAGTTCTAAAATTTGAGGAAATAGAAAACCTATTAGTGCAAAAAAAGCTTCGCATAAAAACGGATAGATATTCAAGTTTAGAAATACCTTATCACCCTATCATGTCTCATATCGAACCATTTGGAGACAGAGGCGTTGTACTTTATCTGGGACGAGAATTGAAAGTGTATAATGGAAAACCCTTTCATATTGATAATGATGATTTGGCATGCTTTAAAATTGTAGAGTTGAACGAGCCATTTTCTTGTCTTGCTAATCAATTTTATCTTGGTCACACGGACGAAGAAATAAAAATGCCTAGAAACTATGCGGGCATGCTAAGAAAAGTGTATGGAAAATTTTTCCCGCATGATATTCATCCAAGAGCCCCCTTGATTGCAAATGGCTCAGAAGGTCATCAGGTTTTTGAATTTTTGTTTCCTAGTCCAGTTGCGCTATGGTATCAAATGCCAATATCTGGTCTAGAAATTTTGCCCCTGCGCCCAGAGCCTTTAAGAACCTATAAAGGAAAATATTTAGGCCAGCAGGGTGCACAGACTAGTTTGTTTCATCAAGAACATTAAAGCTATTTTTTATAGAGCCGGAAATTTTCTTAAGCCTCGGCACCTTCGGCACGTACATATCCTCTTCTTTGTGCAAAACTGCTGTGAATGTTTTGGTTTTCATACCTATCATTCATCACAGAGAGTTTTAATTCTTTTCTAAGAAATCATAGATAAATGCAAGATATCACGTTCAGGCAGGCAGAAGAAAAAGACTTTGACAGAATTCACGAAATTGCGCTCAAAGGTTGGCTTTTTGCATACAATTATCTTCCAAAAGAGGCGCTTAAAAATTTAGTTTCTGATTACTATTCTAAGGAAAATTTGAAAAGTTCCTTGAGAAAAGTGAAACATGGCACTGATCTGTTTATTGTGGCGGCCGACAAAAATAAAGTTGCAGGATTCTGCCATGTTGGCGTGAAAAATTCTGAAGGAGAAATATACAGACTATATATAGACTTAAGCTTTATTGGAAAAGGGATAGGAAAGCGGCTTTTGCTCAAAGGAGAGCTATTTCTGCGAGAGAAAGGATGCAAAAAGTGTCTGACCTTTGTAAACAAGTTCAATAAACTTGGGGCGGATTTTTACATACGTAATGGCTATGTTCACATTCCAGAACTGGACAAGGAAGATGAATTCAAGAATGGGAAGGTTCTGTGGTGTGTGGAAAAAAGACTATAATCAAAAATTCTTCTTGATGAACTCTTCTATGTCTTCCATGCTTGAATAAGACACAACAGTGCAGTTGGGATGCGTGTTGCCCTTTGCTAGAAGCGATATTTTCCTGTCGCTGCTTTTGGCGTAAAACAGCAGCACCTTTTTCCCAAGGCTGAGAGCCCAGGCAGCCTCATAGCCCACTCCAAAAGAGGCGTTTGAAACCTCGGCAATGAGCATGTCGCACTGAGTCACCCATTTTATGTCCCGGCTGAAAACTTCCTCGGCTGGGATCGCCCTGTCGATTTGGTAAACATTTTCGAGAATGACGTGCCTGGAAAGAACCTCGTGCCCGAGGCTTTCAAGCAGCGCGACGATCTTCTTTGCATGCTCCAGAAAAGCGCGGTCCCCAACTATGGTGAAGGCAAAGTATATCTTCATCTAGCAGCACCCAATTCGTTTTTCAGAAATTCTTCGAGCTGTGCAAGATCGGCATACTGGAAAACCTTGCAGTTTGGGTGCGTATTGCCTGTCGCCATCGGAGTAATGTTATTATGGTGCGTTTTCTGGTACAATAAAATCGACTTTTTGTCAGTGGCTCCCAGCAGATAGCCCACTTCAAAACCCATTCCATAGGACGGAGTTGATATTTCACCAATAAGAATGTCGCTGTCCAGCAGCCACTTTATATCTAAATCGTATTTATCACGCGGTGCCAGGTTTTCTTCCTGAAGTATCATCTTCTCCCTGTCGAGAAAAATCTTTGTAGTGACTTCGTGGCCCAGAGACTCAACTAACTCAACGATCTTTTTTGCATTGTCAAGCAAAGACCTGTCACCGGTTATCGGGAATGCAAAAAATATTTTCATTTCATCACTCATCTTCTATATTTTTCCATCTCATCTTTATAGCCTGGCGTGCTTTTGTATTTTACAGGCGAGGCGTAAAAGGAGCTTGTAAGCTCTCCTGCACTAACCGAGTATTGTTTTTCCGCATCTATGCCGCGAACTGTAGTTGGCTGGACAAATTCCATATCGCCCATCTTTTTTACTTCCTCTCCAGTCATTGTAGGTTTTTTAATAAAGGAAGGCACTGGCAAAGATGTGCGGAATTTCCATAAAAGTTCCCTAGTCTTTACATCAATAGCATATAGATTGCAATCCCATGAACCGGCATAAAGAATATCTTTGGCTATTGCGGGAGATGAAACCACTTCGCCATTGGTTAAAAATCTCCAGATGAGCTTTCCTTCTTTTGCATCTATCGCGTATACATTATTATCGGAAGACCCGACATAAACAATGCCACTATCATAGAGAGGGGACGACACTATCCTGTTTCCAGTCTGAAATGACCAGACAAGATTTCCTTTTGTATCTACGCAATAGAGCTTTCCGTCATAGGATCCAAAGAAGATGCGCCCGCCAGCAATTGCAGCCGAAGAAGACCCCATTCTGTTTGCGAAAAATTTCCATTCCACATCACCATTTTTCGTGTTCATGCAGCGGAAGAATGACGTGCCACCGCCCATAAACATTCTTGGGTTATCTGCTTTTGGCATTCTATCACATGAGCGCTTTCTAAAGCTGGATATTTCGAAATTATTCTTGTCAACCAGCAGCGGAGACTGGCACGAATGATCTCCCGTAACTTTTTTCCAGATAAGCCTGCCATCAGAAGAGATGCAAAAAATCCCTCCTTTCAAATTTCCTGTAATAATCGAGTCATTGACGCAGGAAGGAGACATAAATAGCAAACCATCACCCTGAAAAAATCTCCACAATTCTTTTCCGTTACTTGTGTCTATTGCATAAAAAACGCCGCTTTCCGATCCTATATAAACCGTGTCGCCGACAACCAGAGGAGTTGCCATCACTTTTGAACCAGCAAAGAACTTCCAGAGAAGTTCGCCACTTTTGTCGAAGCAATACAGATGTCCATCATTTGAGCCCACAAAAACAGAATTTTTGTAAACTGTGGGGGAAGAAAAAATGCAGCCGCCTGTTTTAAATGACCATTGCTTGTCTCCGTCTTCGTCTATTGCGTAAACATATGTGTCATTGCAGCCGAAGAATATCGTTCCTTCTTCTGCACATGGAGAGGAGAGAATGCTACCGCCCATTGAAATTGTATGGTATCTGTATGGCGTGTCTATAATCCTAGGGTTCAGGCTGAAATCGGCTTCTTCCATAGAAGATAATTCCCAGAAAACTATAAAATACGCAACTACGAAGCAAACATCAGGCTTATTCAGCCTTCGCATTTATGTCAAGCTCATCGTCCTGGCTGTACTTCAGGCCGTGCTTCAGCGCGATCTCTGCTTTTGCAAGCTCCACGCCGAGGTCAGCGATGTGCTCGAAGTCCGAGGCGCCCGCGATTTGATTGAGCTTCCTGTATGCTTCTATCGCATTCTTCGCGCGGAAGTCCTGCAGTTTTTCCTGCTTGGGTGAGTAATGCGTGATAACCAGCTCCTGCTTTTCCCTGTCGAGCGAAATGATAAAATTGCCGCGGGGGTCAAAGCGGAGGGTTGTGACGGGCTTATGATATTTCTCCAAAATATCCTGCGCCTTCTTCCAGTCGTGCTCGTAGATGTGCGCGCTGGCTGATATCGTTGTCGTGGGTCCGAGCTTCAAGCCAACGCCATCAGCAATCTCCTTGTGGATATTTCTCAGGCCAAAGGCGTTCAGTGGCCAGGCTGCAAACATGTCGCTGCTGCGGATGTATGTTGTAAGAAATAGAGTGTCGCCTTCGACAAGTGCCTGGAGCACTACCCAGCATGGGGGGTGCTCGCTTCCCATGTCCTGTTCGTGGTCCCACGTGACTGCTAGGGCGCGGCGGGTGTGCTTCCTTTTTTTCAGGTAATCGATGATGAATTTTATCTGGTCCCTGCCCTTGTAATCGCGCAGCTTGTTGCCATATGTGTAATCCGTTCCTTTTGGAACTTCGGGCGTCATCACCTGCGGCAAATAATTTTCAATCTCTGCCTTGCCAAACGGCAGCCACTCCTTCAGCTGGGGGTTGTCCGTGTCCTCCTCCTCGACAACAATCATAAGGTTGATTAATTCGCGCTGGTCAGACGAGTGCTCGCTCTTCTTGACGAAGCCGAAGCGCATGATGCAGTTGAGGGCTTTCAGCCATGCGCCGGCGACAAAACTGTCCCTCACGAGAAAACCGGCTTCCTCCGAGGGGAACTTCTCAACAGGCTTCATTTCCGGCATCGGGAACTCTTTTTTCTCCGTGAATGGCGTCAGGGGCTCGAGCTCCTTTATCTTCGCCGCGACCTCCTTGCCGTTGATCACGCCGCGCATGTCTAGGAGCTTGATGTTTTTGCGAAATTCTTCAATGGCTTCTAGAGGTATTTCTTTTTCCAGAAAGTATTCAGTGCCGACAATCTTGTGATTGGCATCGATGCCGTTCTCCATGAACTTCACGAAGGCTTCGCCGGACCTGGAGATATCTGTGCCGCAGAGAATAATATAGCGGATTTCGGGGTTCAGGAAAACGCTGCGAATAATATAATTGATCCCCTCATTGTAGAAGAGGCTGCCTATTACAGCGTAGCTGCCCGGCTCCAGGTCGCGGGCGATGATGTCGCGGCGCGTCCACAAGGTCGCTATGCCGATGTTCTTCCCGGCGCCCTTTATGAGTATATCGGAAAAATAGGGGAAATTCCCTGACATGCTATTCCTTTTGCAGAAAAGCTTTTATGACTGACCATTTTATCACGGCTACAGATTATTTTGATAACTTATCTATCGCCCGCAGAAAGTCTTCTTTTGTCTTCCAAAGAGGCTTCGGCGGCGTAGATTCTACATATCTTACAAAAGCCTCATCGCCTGCAATATTTTCTTCGTCTATTTTTGAATCGACCCACGGCAGCTGAAATGCCCACAAAGTGTTTATATGACCTGTTAGTGGCCCGTTAGTGTGCGTAATTCCTTTTGGAAACAGAACAAACGTATCTTCGTCCATTTCATACCTACGCGGCTTCACGTAACAGTACCCCTTGCCTGAGATAGTCCTTATCAATCTTCCGGAAAAAGGGTGCCGGTGAATAGGTATCCTATCAATCGGAAACTGGAATCTTATCAGACCAAGTCCTTTTTCGTATTTGCACGTCACAATTTCCTGACCAAGTGTTTCATATTCATAGACTTTTTCTGGAATGTCCGCAGGATCGATTATCTTGAGCTTGGTTAAATCTTCACCCGAATATTTTTCGTTTCTGCTTTCAACAGGCATCTGGATCGAAAGAATCTTCAGATTGTTTTTAGGTTTTATTACAGGGTCCTGTTCCGGGAACACTTTGAATGCGAAACCCTTTTCGATTTTGCAAACCGCCCCATTAAACCAGAGCGCTCCTGCACCTTCCTCAACAACGCATAAGTTCTCTGCCTGCGATTCCACCCATTCATGATAGGAGGTATCTTTTGCAAATTCCACCAAAAATCCAGAAAGTTTCAGATCCACCCAATTTGAAAATAAAACTCCGATACTGCCCCAACTATATGTTCTCATCTTGATGGCTGACAGCCTTCCGTAAATTACAGAATTTTCTTGTTCCATTAGCACCACACCCTAGTTACGCCTGTTTGTCTTTCAATTTATCCAAGGCTTTTCTGGCATATTCCGCAACCTTAGAGTTCTCATCATTTTGCAGATATTCCAATGCCGAAATGACACGTTCATCAGATTTTTCTCCTAGCTCACCAAGCACTTCTGCAATTGTAGATTTTTCCTTACTCGTGCTAAGAAATTCAATAAATTCATCAATGGCGCCTGCGCCTCGCGCAATAGCATAAGCTCTGATAGCACTTTCACGTACCCAAAAGTTTGGGTCTTCGTGCATAGTTTTTCGGATTTCTTTTGTTGCCTTTTCACCGCCAATCTGACCCAATGAATACACGGCTGCACAACGCACGTCACGAACCTCGAATACATCAGAGAAGCCCTTATAACGTTCTGAACCGCCTATTTCTCCTATTATACGATCAACAAGACTAACTGTAAATGTGCCGTCAGCATTACGATATTTTTCAGCTACGCCACCATTGCCAAAATGCAGTAGCTGAACAAGAGATTCAACTGCCGGCTCATACCCCAACTCTCCCAATGCACAAGCAGCAGCGTGCCAAACTAGAGGATTATATTCAGACCCTAGCATCCGAATGAGTGTGTTTCCGACACCGTTACGCAGGGGGCTATCTTCTTTCTGCACTGCAGATGCAAACAGCATTAAAGCGTATGATTCCTCTTTCAAAATTTTCATTTTTACCACACCCCATTAATTGACTCCTAAATAGTAATTACTTTCCTAAAAGATAAACTTAAGTAGTAGTATATAACTACTACTAATTATGAGACAGGAGTATTCTGCAGTTCTGGAAAAGTTCAGCATCAGCCCGACAGCAGCAAAGGTTTATCTTGCGCTTCTCGATCTGGGAAAGGCAAGCGCGGATGCAATAGCAAAACGCGCCGGAACGTACAAGGCAAATGTCTATGATGCACTGGATAGATTAATTGAGGCGGGAATGGCCACGTATATCACCGAAGGAAGAAAGAAGCTCTATACTCCCACAAGCCCGGAAAAGCTCATCCAGGTCGCAGAAGAATCCAAACAGAAAGAGCTGGAGAAATTTGACGAATTGGAAGAAGACATCAAGAAAATCATGCCGCAGCTTTCCGCGAAGTACAACAGCGTGAAGGAAAAAGATATTTTTGAGATGTACAAAGGAAAAAAAGGATACAGAGCCATGATACTTGATGTCCTGAGAGAAAATCCGCGCTACTGGAAAGGCTTCGGGAACCTGCAGGTGCAGGAGTTTTTCCAGCATGATTTCAGGAAATGGTTCAAAAACACAAAATTCATGTTATTTTCAACTAAATCAGAAGCAGTGCTGAAAAGACTGAAAGAAGCAAGAAAATGCACAAGAGTAAAAATAATATGGCTGCCTGAAGAGCTCTATATGCCTGTTGTCTGGACGCTTTTCGGAAACAATCTCCTGATCATAATATACGAGCCGGACATTATCGCATTCAGAATGAAATCAGATTCCATTGTGAAAACGTTTTCCAACCAGTTCGATTATCTATGGAAGAAGCATTCAGAAAAGAACAAAGCATAAAAAGATTAGCGTAATCTTATGCCAATGCTTTTTGATGCTGACCCAGACATTTATGAAATCATCCTGCAGGAGAAGTACAGGCAGGATGTCACTGGGCTGGCGCAGAGATTCTTGTTTTATGAGTGATTATTTTTCATCCTGATGTTTGCTGAAATCCCAATATCCCTTGCCAGCTTTCCGGGCTTCCTCGCGCTGCTCCTTCCATGCGCGGAAACTGTCCACGCTGCCTCTCATCGTGTATTTGCCGCCAGCACTGTACATCTGGCGCGCTATCATGTCTTGTGAAAAATACCAGTAAGTGAGGTCGCTAAGCACTTTCCCATCTGGCACAAGCACCATTTTCCCGTCCTTCAGC
>JACQNX010000018.1 GCA_016202875.1 Candidatus Aenigmatarchaeota archaeon
CAAATTCTTGGAATACTATTCTTTATCGCAATCCACGTTTCTCAAAAAATATGCACGTTACATTATACCAACAGAGTATAGAGGTCACCTGCTACACGCAATTTATATTAGTCAGCTTTATGAAAAGGGGCTGAAAAAAGAGGGGGACATGAAAAGAAGTGAAATGTTTGAAATAAATCCAAAAGCACTTCGCCTTTACAACCTTTATAATTCTGGAATTTTGTTTGCAGTATTTGACACGATAGATAAAATGATTGCGGAAGGGAAAACTGAAGCAGAAATAACAGGCGTTGCTTCTAAGATGCTTGACGACTTGATGACCGACAAGTCAATAATTTATGTCTACCTCTGGCGCAACAAAGATGAACTATATCAGGCTGTCAAATCGCAGCTAAGAGCAACAAAATACTGCTTAATTTTCGGTTCAGGCGAAGACAACATAAACAAGATACAACATGTATTTTCGGCTTTAACCACTGATGAAGATTTGTCGGATTTTGCTACTGCACACAATCAGCGCAGAATAGGCGATGTAGATCACTTTAGTTTGGCTATTTTTCAAAAAACAAGAACAGAATCTCCAGAAGAATAGAGATTCACCCTTCTTGTTCAATCATCATAGGATTCTTTTCGGTCTTCTCAGCAAATTGTGTTGTCATTCAGAAAATGTACGAATTGGGCATAAAGCCTGCCCTGGTGAGAAAAAGTCGCAATTTTGTTCTTCTTGCGTGAATGTTACTCCGGGAAGACGTCACTAGGATAGAATCTTTGTACACTATTTAATCCAACAGTCCTGTCTCGTATGGCTATGCCCCCTCTTCGCATTGCCTCATGGATAACGCGATATGATGCTGGAAGTCCGGGATCAGAGCCGGATTGCATTTTGTATAACCTGAATTCCTTCACTAAGCCTACGGCTGGGTATTTGCCAGGATTTTTCTTTACAAGATCAACCAGATAGTTAACATCTTGATCGTTTTCCATGCAGAGACTATAACGGAAAATCTTTTAAGCACATCACGCATCTAGACTTTGCTTTTTATCTTCATTTTTGCAGCCTTTTTGCAGAACCTGCATTCCCTTACAAGAAATCTGTTCTTCAGTCTTGTCTTTGCCCCTCGGAAAGGCGTGAAGCAGTATTTGCAGAACTTCCTTTTTTTCCCTGGCCCCAGCTTCACATTGTAGCGCATGCCTATTTTTTTCGCGAGCCTGATGTACCTGCGCGCAAGGTCATCAGGCGCGTTCTCCATTTCAGAAAAAAGTATCTCTATCCTTTCCTTTGCTATCTTTGTCTGGTATTCCGGCTTCTTGCGGGAGCGCTCTGGCATATCTATTCCTCTTGCTTTAATGGATTTTATAGAAACGTTTAAGAAACTCCTCTTTCGAAATCCCACAATCGTTTAGATATAAAACTTTTATCAGTTCTTTTCCAGAAATAACAGGGAGTCTCATAGGATCATGCTTCAATTATTTTGCCCCTTTCAATGCATACTCTACCATGCTCAATCATATAGTCAATCATAGCCTCTAAATGTAACTCAACTGCTTCTTTTAGTTTTTCCTTTGCCTCTTTTACTGTTCTCCCTTGTGTTGTGACACCTAATTCAGGACACCTTGCTATGAAATATTTTTCACCTTTCTTTATTTCTGCTGTCAATTGCATATTTATCACATGAGGTTATTTGTCTATAGGAGTATTTAAAAAGTCTGCAATTTTTCCGGATGCCTGCATCGCAACCGCGCTGGCGCCCAGCAGCCCGACATCGCTCCCCAGGCCGCAGAGCCGGATTTCAGATGGCAGTGACGCGCATGAATTCATCCGGTGATTCAAAACTAAAATATCCCTGGCTTTATTTATGAATGATGCTCCCCAGCCGTATGCGATGCCGCCTCCGATAGATATATACCGTGGATAGTAACAATAGGAAATGATCATTGAACAAAGCCCTCTGCCGAGGTTTTCAGCTACTTCGTCTTTTATTTTCTGCGCTGCAGTCTCCGGCCTGGTGCTGTACCGCTTTTCGATGCATTTCCCACCTGCGTAGCTCTCCAGGCAGTTGACTGCTCCACACCCGCATCTGACATTTTTCATGCCGCTTGTCTTTCCAGGAAATTCCATGTGCGCGAGTTCGGGATGGCTGCCATCTTCATTCCTGAAAATTCTCAAGAAGCCGCTGTTGTCTGCAACAAGCAGGCCCGCTCCCAGCCCGGTGCTTACTGTTATGTACAAAAATGGCAGCCTCTTTGTTTCTGCTTCATTGTATTTGTCGAACAGTAAAGCGGCCATTGCTGCTGCATCTGTGTCGTTCTCTGCACGGATAGGGATGCCAAGATCCTGCAGCTTGCCTTTGAGGTCGAAATTTCTCCATCTTGGAAGGTTGGGAACTGTATGCTCAAAATATCCGCCATTGCCTCCTCCCCTGATGTCAGGGGCGCCGATGCCTGCGGCCTTGATAGATTTTTTATCCAGTTCTCCTGTGCCAAACTGCGTCTTAGTAAATTCCTCCAGCGTGCTGTAGATCCACTCTACGCATTTGTTCGGGTTCTTTGGCGTGCCTGTTGTTTTTCTTCGGAGAATTTTGCCGTCTGCAATCAGGCCTGCGTCTGTTTTTGTCCCGCCGATATCAATTGCATAGTAGATATTCATACTCATAATCCTTCTGAAAGGTACTCCACAATAGTCTTATACCTTTCTCCTAAGATTGCTAATAAATCTGCAGACCTTGAGAAATTGGGCTGAAAACAGAAACATGATGAATCCGGGCCTGTATAGATTTCAACTCGTCTTACAATGCCCTTTTCAACAAAAGGCTCAAGAAGTTCGTCAATTTTGTGCGCTTTTAGAAATTTGTAAGTTCCTGTTGATGTACGGGCACGAAAGATTTGAGCAATATTCGAAGGCGGAAAATATAAACTGTCACTGCAAAAGTATGACGCATATACCAGATTTCCCAGTGCCGCGCGCCTTTCTTCATCAGGGGATAAGTCACTCAGCTTTCTCATGCTGATTATGTTGCAGAAAATGGACAAAAAGCATGCAAATTTCATGGATTGAACTAATATTCTTCTTTTGCACCAAAAGGGTAATTATATGCCAAGTGCACAAATTTAGTTTTCTTCATGAGACATCTTGTAGCTGTCTTCTGCTTTTTCTTTCTTTTCAATTAAAGCGAGAAACCAAAAATAATCAAACCTTCTTCCACTTCGGCCCTCTTGGCGTGTCTTCAAGGAACACGCCCTTCTCTTTCAGCTGCCTCCTTATCTCATCTGCGGCCCTGAAATCTTTTACGCTTCTGAAATGTTCACGAAGGTCAATGAGCTTCTTTTCCTCTGGCGTGAGCTCTGCCTTCTTTTCTTCTGTGATGTCTAGTATTTTATTTATTTCAATAAAAAAATAATAAACATTATCCATGCTTCTCTTGTCAGCCTTTCCTGCGTCTATCTCCTTGTTGACGGTTTTCATAATTTCGAACAGTGCTGCCAGTGCATGTGGCATGTCCAGATCATCATTGATGGACTTGATGAAGTTTGTCCGCGCTTTTTTCAATGCAGCTTCTATCTTTGCATTCTTTTTTCCGTCAGTACCTAAGTTCTTCAGCCTGAATATAAAATCTTTTATGCTCTGCAGCGCGTTCTCGGCATCTTGCAGCGCAGCAAGCGTGAAATTCATCTGGCTCCTGTAGTGCACGCTCATGCAGAGATATCGGAAAGCAAGGGGCGAAAAGCCTTTGGCTCTGATGTCATTGAGCGTGTAATAATTCCCGAGAGATTTCGCCATCTTCTTCCCGTCAACAAGCATGAACTCATTGTGCAGCCAGAAGCGCACGAATTTCTTGTCCGTGGCAGCCTCGCTCTGCGCAATCTCGTTCGTGTGGTGCACCGCTATGTGGTCCACGCCACCGCAGTGTATGTCTATTGTCTTGCCCAGATACTTCATAGACATTGCAGAACATTCAAGATGCCAGCCCGGGAAGCCACGGAAGTTTACTTTTGTTTTTTTGGTTGCTGTAGTCTTGTCTTTTTTTATTTTGTTCGGAGTTGCTGCTATATTCATCACATCTAAAATCCGGACATTGTGATTTTTTGTGGCGATATTCCTGATTTCATCATATTCCTTATCATCAACATAAATCTCAGCAACAAAATCCCACTCCATGTCTCTTTTTTTGTCAGGCGGCGAGAATTTCCACAATGCGAAGTCTGTCGTGTTGCGCTTGCCCTCTGCAACTTCAACACGCGCCCCAGCCCTCAGGCCCCTGATGTCCAGCTTTGCGAGCTTGCCGTAATCTCTCAGCTTGGAAGTATCAAAGTAAATCCCGTCATTGGTAATGTAAGTAAAGCCCTTCTGCTCCAGCGTCTTCACAAGCGCGGTCATTTCTTCTATATGGTCTGTAGCGCGCAGCCAGAAAGTAGGTTCCTGGATATGCAGCTTTTTCGCATCTTCCATGAAAGCATTAATGTAGAAGTCGGCAACCTGCCATGCAGTCTTGTGCTCGCGTTGCGCGCCGATTATCATCTTGTCCTCTCCCTCGTCTTTGTCGGAGACAAGGTGCCCGACATCCGTGAGATTCATGACATGCTTCACTCCGAAGCTGTTGAACAGAAGAACGCGTTTGAGCAGGTCCTCAAATAGAAATGCCCGCAGGTTCCCGATGTGCGCGTAGTCGTAGACAGTCGGCCCGCACGTGTAGAGCAGGACTTCATTTCCTTTCAGGGGCCTGAACACCTGTTTCTTGCGGGCAAGCGTATTGTAAAGCTTGAGCATGATAATAATTCACGCTAAGGCTTAAAAAATGCAAACACAATCACGTGCAGACCGAACGAAGTGAGGCGAGGCTTTCGAAGAAATCCTGAGAGTTCGGGTGCAGTTTAGAGGGTAGCGTCGCATCTTGGTAGTAGTGAATAACTGAAAAGTTTAAATACTTGATGTTAATTATAAAGTAAGGTGAACGAAAATGTCAAAAATATTAATAGTTGAAGATCAGAGTCGTCCTTTAGAAGCATTAGAATTTGCAGTAAATAAAGTAATGCCTGCTCATTATGCTGGTTTTTCTAAAGGCGATTATGATGTAGCAAGATGCTATGCTGATACCAAAAGAAGAATTTCAGAAAGCAATTATCAAATGGTGCTATTGGACAATAGGATGCCATATGAAGATCAAGGAGATTTGGAAAGAACTGACTTTGATCGATTTTGTTCAAGTTTAGAAAATATTGGATATGCTCTGATTCCAGTGATTAAAGAGAAAAATCCAAATACTGTTATAGTTGGAACATCATCTCTCTCAAAAGGAGAATTAAGAGGTCTTCCTACACCAGATTACACTATGAGTAAAATGTGGGGAGATGCTGAAACAGATTTAGAAAGCGTATTGAATAAAATAAAAGGAGCCACTGAATGAAAATGTCAAAAATATTATTGGTTGAAGACAACTCAAGATATGCAAGTTCAGCAGAGCAATATCTAGCTTCAAAAAATCAAGCTGTAGTTCTCGCTAAAGATTATTCTCAAGCAATGGATAGATTGAGAAATCCTGATTTTGATGGAGTTATAACTGATTGTTTTTTTCCTGAAACTACTGGTAGTGGAAACGTCACTTTGGGAAAAGAATTGGTCGGAAGAATGGCTAAATCAGATTCTCGCGAAAGAAAAATGGTTGAAGGTCTAGAAGTGTTAGGACAATATGTGGATTTAGAAGACCAAGATATGAGAAAATATGCACGATTTTTAATTGGAACTTCACAGGAAAGAGACATTTCACAAAGCCCAGTAGTTAGGGCAATTAAACAAGTCAGTATGCTAGGTAAAGAAGCTGCTACTATGATTGCTAAAAATACACTCGATATGATATACAGAGAAAATCAAGTTCCAAAAGATTATTATGGTGCACTTATGAAAGCAATGGAAGAAGCAGAAGCAAACCAACCTCTTGGTTTATTGGTTGCTGAAAAAGCTGATGAATTGAGTTTACCATTTATTTTGGCGACTTCGACATATCATCATGACATACTAACGCAACCAGTGCAAGACTATACTTCTAGCAAGGGTTGGAGATTAGTAGATTGTGGACCAAACAAAGAAGATGACAAAGCAAGTCCTGAATTTTGGGAAAGGACTTTCGGTGAATTAGAAAGAAAATTAAGATAAGACGCCAACCTTTTTTTATTATTTCTCAAATTTCTAATTTGACTATTGTTTAGCCCGAACCTCAAATTGCAACTAACGTGTAGTTATGCCTGCTTTTGTTCGCTTTTTGGGGCTTCTTGGGGTGTTATGTCTAGTGTGTCCAGAGGGCTCCTGACGTTCTTTATTGTGGCTGTAGAAACATGGGTGTAGAACTGCGTCGTCTTTATGTCTGGAAGCAGTAGAACTCCTGCATTGTTCATCGCACTTTAAGACCTGTACTTCTTCTGGTATTCGTATTTTGACTGTGGTTTCTTTCTCATGGCAAAATAACCAGCAGCAAGCACGAGGATTATTACGATGACGGCGATGTATATCATGGCTGTTGTGAAGTCCACGGGCTGCACCGGCTGCTCAGGGGTTTCAGGCGTCAGCGGCTTTACTGGCTCTTCTCCGCCAGCAGGCGCTGCTGGTTGCTCCGGAGGCGCAGCTGTCTGGTTTGTTGCATTTGTTGTTGCTGGCTTTTCTGCCCAGATGCTGAATACAGAAAGCCCCGGAGAAGTCGCCCTGTAGACAATATTGTCTGCCTCTTCCTGGAATATAACTGTATCGAGCTTTGTCCATGTGCTTCCTGAAAGCCTCTGCAAAGCGATCTTGTTCTTGTCCAGCGTGTTTGTAGATATCCATGACTTGTTCACGCTGAAATCTATTTTTGCGGATGAGACTTGGCTATCACTGAGATTTGTGAGATTTATCACTATGTATCCGAATATTGCGCCTGACGGCGGATCAACAGAGACAAAAGAAGGTCTTGAGGTGATCTTATCAATAATAAGCTGCACGCCGCCAGCAGATTCTGATGCAGTAAATTCCAATCTTCGCACTGATGTGTCGTTGCTTTTAAGTCCGACATCTATGATTTTCGTGCTGCCTGTTGAAACTGTGACGATGGAAACTTTTGCTGTCTTGGCGCTCAGTGAAGAAGTGGTTCCTCCTGCACTGCCCCCTGAGCTGCTGCTGGAGCTTGAAGCGTTTGAGCTTGTTGTGCATGAGCTGTTCCCTGTCACAGTAACAGAAGCAGCTGCTGTGTTGCTGCCGAGCGCGAATGTTATTGTCTTGCTGCTGGTAAAGCATGTTGTATGGTTGACTGTCCACGATAGTGAAACAGAGCTGTTTGCGGGCACAGATTGCGTGCTGCTGGACGTAGGATCTCCGCTGGCTGTGAGCCCTGTCGGCACTGTGAGCGTATAGGATGTTGTCACGCTGGAGGATGCAGAGCCTGTGATGGCAAGAGTCAGCGTGAATGCCTGGCTGAGGTTTATCTGTGCGCTGCTGGGCGTGGCGCTTACCGTGAGTGTAGAAGGATCAACAGCGCTTACTATCACGCCTGTCCCGGAAATGCTGCCGCCGCTTGTCGTGGCAGTCGGTGTGAATGTGTATGTCCCTGCTGCACCTGTTGAGAGCGTGAATGTTTTTGTCGTTCCTGCTGCAAAGCCGCTGAACTGGTTGCTCTGCGACGCAGGCGGGTCTGATATTGTATAGGATGTCGGCGTGCCTGAGAGCGTCAGCGTACTCACTGTACAGCCTGATTCGCTGCTTGCAGGCGTTACGCTTATGGTGAAGTCCGTGCCTGTTGTAACTGTATTAGCAGATGCTGAGCCTGTTACCGAGGAAACGCACTGCGACTGCGCAAATGCCAGATGCGGCAGTGCGAATACTACCAAGACCGCAATCAAGATTGCTGTGGCCGTACTCAAAGAAACTTTCATTATTATTATCCCTCTTCTGTTATTTTTCATTTCCTCTTGGTTCAGTTTTTGTCTTATTCAGTGACTCCCTCGTCTCACTCATCAATACGAATAGCACCTCACGCCCGGCGGGCACTGCACGAACACGGCAGGCCCAAATCCTGTCTCTACTGTGCCTGAA
>JACQNX010000015.1 GCA_016202875.1 Candidatus Aenigmatarchaeota archaeon
CGCCTGCCCTAAAGACGCTCGCCCGCTTACTTTGGATTTTTCGGCTTCGCCGAACGTTGCACTAAAATCCAACTTCTATCGAGGGAAACTAACAGCGATTTACCGACTACGCTCACTTGCAGTTCGCTCCGTCCAAATCGGCTTCGCCGACTTCGGTAAACCGCATACGTTATACGACATATTACTCAGGCGAAAAATCTTTAAAGTAGCAATACAATCTTAATTAATATGACGCGAAAAAACATAACTTACAATCAGCCATTAGAAAAAGAGATAGGATTCTCGAGAGCAGTAAGAATTGGAAATATCATTGCGGTAACAGCTACGGCCCCAATAGCAAAAGATGGTTCTGTCCATACACCCGGAGATATGTATGGTCAAACCAAAAGATGTTTAGAAATAATCAAAGATGTAATTGAGCAAGCGGGCGGAAAGCTTGATGATGTTATCAGAACAAGACTATTTCTAAAAGATATGAAAAGATGGAAAGAGGCTGCGAAAGCACATGGAGAATTTTTTTCTAATGTGCAGCCTGCTTGTGGATTTATTGGGGCTTCCAGTTTTATTAATCCTGAATGGCTGATTGAAGTAGAAGCTGATTGTGTATTGCAGAAGTAAGATTTTTCGCTCAGAACTTAAACGACTTCGCATAACTCCGTGCTCTATAACACTGACTTGAAGTCATCATAGTAACAGACCCTGTTCTTCCCCTCTCCCTTGGCACGGTAGAGCTGCTCGTCTGCGTGCTGAAGAAGCTGCGATGCGCTCATGCGGCCAAAATCCGGATAATAAGTAGCTACCCCGATGCTTGCAGTGATATACAATCTGTAAGCAGCACCATTGACACCTATCTGATAAGGTTTTTCTGATATTTTCTCATGTATACGCATTGCTCTACTCATGGCGCCATGCCTGTCTGTGGCGGGCATGATGACTGCAAACTCTTCCCCTCCGTAGCGGGCTGCAACGTCAGTGCCCCTTATTCCATCATTGATCCTCTTTGCTGTCTCTCTTAAAACCGCATCTCCGGCCAGATGCCCGTATGCATTATTAACGCCTTTGAAATCGTCCAGATCCAGCATAGCCAGAGAAAGGCGCATATTCCCTCTTTCTGCTACTTTGAACAGCCTGTCGAGTTCGCCTTCAAAATATCTCCTGTTTCCAAGCCCTGTCAGTTCGTCGGTCAGGGCTAGAGCACGAAGCATTTCATTGTCGTGCTTTAGAGCCTCTATTTCCCTCAATAGTCCTGCGTTTAAGCCGCATGCCTCTAGGTATTTCTGGCCGATTGCGGTGTGTCGCAACGCCAACTTTTCAAGATATTTTCTCATTCTGTCCATAAACGCACCACTTTGTTAGCATCAAGTAGTAACAACACTACGAAAGCTACTTAAGCTTATCTTTGGGCGAAATGCTTAAATATAGAACAGATGAGAAGATAGTGGGTGTAACAAAAATGAAAACTGCTAGATTAGGCGAACTGTCATTCCTAGCATTTGTCATCATAGCCATTTTGGCTGGATTGGCAACATCTGCATATCCGACAAGCGATTACGGCGCTGTGACGGCTGTGCTGGTTGTGCTGGGAGTAATAGTCGGTTTGCTGAACGTTTCGGAGAAGGAAACGACTCCGTTCCTGGTGGCTGCAATCGCTTTACTGGCTGCTGGTACTGCAAGCTTTGTTGCTGTACCTGTTGCTGGCAACGTGATAGACAACATCCTTAACTTCATTGGCGCTTTTGTCGCTCCGGCGGCAGTAATAGTCGCCCTTAAGGCTGTTCACGCACTAGGCGCAAAGAAATAGGTTCTGGGTTAGCGCTGTTGCGTTAAACACTCAGAATTTTCTGTTTTCCCTATTTTCTTTTTATTTTTACGTATGAGGCTTTGGTCTCTGTATCTGATTCTGGCATTTATGTCTGTTTATGTTAAAAACTTTTCGGAGAACGTATTTTCATGGGTGGCAAAAACACGAGCAATCTCTACCAGCTGTTCACTCTCAAGAAACAGAAACGGTGGTAGCGGTAGCCCTCGAAAAATATGAGAAATAAACGCCTAAGGCGCTCAACCAGGCGTTTAATGCTCCAAGAGGTAAAATTGAGAAAATGACTTTATATACTTATTGGTATATTACTAATAGTATGGCAATGGTAAAGCTTTCTGGTTATAGATGTGAAAGATGCGAACATGAATGGTTCCCAAGAAACAGCGAAGAGCCTTTGGTATGCCCTAAATGTAAAAGCCCTTATTGGAATAAGCCAAAAAAGAAAAAATAAACAAGGTAATTAAAATGAAAGAAAATCAGAAAGGAACAGAAACAAGTTCATTTGGAACATCTGGCAGAGTTAATCACGACTCTTCAAGATTCTATTCTGGTAAGATATATTCCAATGTTTCTAAATCAGAATTAGAGCATTGTGAAGAAAACTCTATACCAGAGGATACTGTCAATAAAATATTCTGTAAATCAAGCGAGAAAATGAATGAATTACCCGACAATAGCATTCATTTGGTGGTAACCTCGCCACCTTATAATGTAGGAAAAGAGTATGATGAAAACCTTTCTATTGAAGAATATAGAAATTTGCTAAAATCAATATTCAAAGAAGTGTATAGGGTTCTTGTTGTTGGCGGGAGAGTGTGCATTAATGTAGCAAATGTTGGTAGAAAGCCATACATCCCATTTCATAGTTTCATAATTGAAGATATGATAAAAATAGGCTTTTTTATGCGTGGAGAAATTATATGGAATAAGGGTTCAAGTGCTGGAACATCAATGGCATGGGGGAGCTGGTTATCGGCAACAAATCCTACACTGAGAGATACTCATGAATACATCTTGGTTTTTTCAAAAGGAAATAATGGACGAACTTCAGAAAAAAAAGAAAGCACGATAACAAAAGAAGAATTTATGGAATTTACAAAAAGCGTATGGTCTTTCTCTACACAATCTGCACGTTCTATAGGTCATCCCGCACCTTTTCCTGTAGAACTTCCATCAAGATTAATCAAACTCTATACATTCAAGGGCGATGTAGTTTTAGACCCATTCATGGGTAGTGGAACAACTGCAATAGCTGCCAGAAAATTAGAACGAAAATATGTTGGATATGACATAAGCAAAGAATATTGCAAGCTTGCAGATGCACGGATTAAAAAAGAATTTGCACAAAAAACTCTCAAGGCTGTTGCCTAATCATTCCACATATCCGTCCATCTTTTGTAAACATCATATTTGACATTTTCTTTGACCCAATTAATAGAGATTTTTAATGTTTTTTGTTTTCTAACATTTTTTGTATCGCTTCTTTACTAAATTCGACGCCTCTTGGATTTGTTCCTGCTTTTGGCAACTTAAGATATCTATTCCGTTCTAATAATCTAAATATTTCTTTCTGGACTTTAAGCGGTATTAGAAAAAAGCTATCTTCATTTTTACCCCACCATATTTGAACGAGAATAATATCATACTTTGGCTTATAATTTTTGATAAATTTTCTTGAACTTTTTGCATCTACAGTCCAAACCGCTTTAATACCACCATTTCCTGTTATAGTCTTTATTGATATGCCTTTTCCATTAACTTTTACATCTATTTCTGGTTCTGTTGTTGGTATTTCTGTATCAATACTTTCTTCTCCAAATTTATGTATGAGTAAACCACTAATAACCTTTTCCCTTAAAGAGCCAACTTCCATGCCGATTTTGCCAGCTCTTGAACTTTCAATTTCAGCTATTCTAAAAAGCTTCGGCAATTTATTTCGAATTTTTGAGATAGTAGAACTGTCTGTAAATAATTCGGTCAAATTCGCTTTTGGCATAGATTTTATTGTTTTTTGACATTTTAATACCAGCCGAAGAGTTTACAGAACTTCACATGATATTATGCGCAGTTACACAAACCCTTTCTCCTAACCCTTCTGCTTCTTGATGGATGCCTCAGCCTCCTTGTAGTGCTTTTCCGTATCAGGCTTCGCGGGCCTGCGGCTCCTCCTGATGGCAAGCCTGGATGCGATGGTCGTGTACATGACAGTGGCAAGGATGACGACGAAGATGATGTCCGAAAAGATTGCAGCCTCTTTTATGCCCGCGCTGACAGGGAGTTGCGCCAGCACAGCTGCCGCCAGGCCGCGCGGAGCCATTACCCTTGCCAGGTTCTTGTCTGTCCTGGACATGAACATGCCGTGCGTGCCTATCTGGATACTTGCCAGTCTTATGATGATAAGGGATGCCGCAATAGCGAGCCCGTAAACAATATACGTCGGATTAATGAGCACGATAATGCCCAGGAACACAAAGAAGAACGAGCGTATGAAAAACGACACCTCCATGTGGAAGCTCCTGAGCATGGGGTTGGCGCCTGTCCTCCTTCTGATTTTCAGCATGCGCGATATGGTGGCGCCGTTGCCCAGCACAATCCCGAAGAACAGGGACGCTATGGCGCCGGAGCCTGCTGCCGACTCCACCAGCACGTACACAAGCAGCAGGGCCGCAAGCGTGAGCATGTAGTCAAAAGGCTTCCCTTTCAGCTTTTCCAGGATAAAGAGCCATACAATTCCCAGCATCACGCCTATCACAGCGCCCACTGAAAACGCAGCCAGTATGCCCTGCAGCGCTGAATAGCTGGAATTCGCCACAATGATGTTGATAAGCGCGATGGAAACGACTATGACCAGTGGATCAGTGAATATGGACTCAAGATTAAGCAGTGTCTTTACGTTCTGGCTTATGTTCAGCCTGCTCACTATGGCCACAACAACAGCAGAACTGGTGCCGCCCAGTATGGCGCCCAGCAGAAGCCCGAGGAGAAGGTCGAATCCGAAAAACCATGTCGCTATGAAGCCCACCACCAGCATCCCGAACAGAACATCGAGAATGCCGACCAGCATGCTGCGCGGAGCGCCCCGCACAAGCTGGTAGAAGTCCATGTTCAGCCCGGCATCAAATAATATTATCAGCAGCGCCACAGCTGCCAGGAACGGCGAAATCGTCACAAAGAGCGCCCTGTCAACCAGATGCAGGACAGGCCCGATAAGTATGCCGAACAGGATGAGCCATATCACGTCAGAGATCTTTGTCTTGTTGAAAATCAGCGAGCCTACATAGCCCACAAAAATAGTGATCGCGAAGAGCATGAGAATTTCCAGCGCATTCACTTCAGCCATGCCTTCTTTTTGGGAGCTGTTATATTTAAAAGATAGCCTAAATTCTAGCAGCCCTGCATGCCTTTATTAAGAGAAATTTTTTGCCCTCCAAAAATCCGACCCATATGGGTGGAGGATTTTTTTTCTTCACTGTTAGGACAAAAAGGTTAAAAACTTTTCCAAAAACGTATTCTCATGAAAAAACCATCTGTAAGCTGGACTGCAGGCGAAAAGGGGCTTTTGTATGAACTAGATACGCCAGGTAGGGTTCAGGCATTTGTTTCCAGCCTTGCTTACGACCCTGTTGGCGGCGGCCGGTCTCCCAGAAGGGTTATGAGGGAGAGGAAAGCCAACTGCTTCAGCGGAGCCTTGTTTGCGGCCGCAGCCCTGAGCTGCCATGGATATCCCCCGCTTCTTGTAAACTTATTTGCCGAAAATGATGACGAGCATATCCTAGCAGTATTCAAAAGAGACGACCATTGGGGAGCAGCCTCAAAGTCTAACTTCACTGTCCTGTCCTTCCGGGAACCTGTCTACAGGACACTGCGCGAACTCGTGATATCGTATTTTGACCTTTATTTCAATTCCATTGGCCAGAAAACACTCCGCTCCTATTCAAAACCGCTCAATCTCAGCCGCTTCGACGGGAGAGGATGGCTGACTTCTGAATATGATCTGGATTACATAGCAGATGCCCTGGGAAAAACTCATCGCTATCCTCTCGTCACCCCAGAGATGATCGGGCATCTGGAAAAAGTGGATGAAAAGCTGCTTGCTGCAGGATTGGTGGGATCAAACCCTGAAGGGCTGTACAAACCGAAAAACTAGTCAAAATTATATTTTTTGAATCCGATTTTCATATAAAAATTTCTCGTCTTTTCGATTGTTTTTACTAATTTCTTTCCTATTCTTTTGTCTTGATAATTTGGCAAAACTCCCAGCCATTTTATTTCTGCACGACTCTGTGCTGTCTCTATACATAAGTTTTAAAAAAGCTTCTGCAATAGTCAGTCCCATGAAAAACGTCTATGAAACAGCCAGTGGCCCTAGGAAAATATCGCTCTGCGTGCCTTTTTGGAGATCAGCGTTACACATAAAAAAAGGCTATGTCATCCGCATAGAATATCCCCGCAGCACCAGGATACATCCTGCATTTCCAGGCCAGTTCTCTTCCCTCGAAGAAATGAGGCAGTATATGCGGGATTTTGCAAAGCGCCGCAAACCCGAAGGCTATGAAGGCCGCATTGCAGAAGAGCTGGTTTCGTATGTAAGGCAAAAAATACGCGAAGAAAGGACCAGCAGGCTTTTTGACAGGGATAACGCCTATCTTGTTGCAGAAGATCTGCATGCGCTCGAGAAACTTCGCAACGAACTGGCTGCTTATGAAGACCTGTTCAG
>JACQNX010000013.1 GCA_016202875.1 Candidatus Aenigmatarchaeota archaeon
AAAAACTGCAAAGGATCTTGCACATTTTAACCCTCTCCTGCTGGAAGAAAGGATTGGAAAAAACAAAACAAAGCTGCTGCAGGAAAAGGCACAAGGCGCCGACAACACGCCTGTTGAGCAAAAGGAAGCGCAGCAGATATCAAAAATAGGCACTCTGAAAGAGGATACAAATGATATGGAAAAGATCTTCGAAAAGATAAGGGAGCTTGCCAGCGAGCTGAAGAAGAAGGCGGATAAAAAAAACGTTTCATTCAGGACTGTGTCCATCATCACAATAGACGCCGACTTAGAGATGCAGACAAAAAGCGAGACGATAGAACAGACAGATGATTTAGAAAGAGCGCTGGCTGTGGCAAGGAAACTGCTGGCTTCTTACCTTGACGAAAATCCGAAGAAGAAGCTCAGACGCATAGGCATACGCGTATCGAACCTGCTCTACAAGAAAGAGCAGACAAGCTTGGGCGATTTTGCGCAGAGATATTTTATGAGATAGCCCTGCTTTCTTCGTACAGTCCTATCCACCATTTATCCATTGTTCTCATTACGTCTCTGAACCCTGCTTCAAAGTTTTCGCATTGTGCAGGGAGTTGAATGTATTTGCCGCAGCTGCCTTTCAAGCCTGCCACATGACCCGGCTCCCAGTCATGAATGTGCATATGCATAAAGTCTCTGAGAATCCCTTCTGGTATCTGAGAACCTTTCAGCCGCATGAACAGCTCGTTCAGCAGCCCGCTGACTATCTCAAGCTCCGACACTGCAGTGCTTTCAAGCGCAAAAGCGCCGCCTGCAACGTAAGGTGCATCGTCGTTTGTTGTAATATCTTCCATTTCATGGACGAAATGCAGCGTATTGCCTGATGGCTGCACTCCCAAAACATCGAGGCCAATGCCCTCCTCGATGCCTTTTGCCAGTATCATGTAATGGGTCAGGCCGCGGGTTTCTGTCCCAAGTTCTTCTCCCATGTTTCTCGTGAGTTCGGTATCAACATATTGCCAGCCAGAGCGCCTGGCTGTATCGCGCGCAGAATACAGGAAAGAAACGATATTTCTTGGCAGAGCGGCAGCATACTGGCCGACAGCGTAAGCCAGCTGGTTGTTAGAAGATGCCGTTCTGTTCAGGAAAACAGGATTCCTATTTTTGTCCATAGAGATGTAATCGTCCATCATGCTTTTGTCAAGCCTTTCCACAGTACCTGCATAACCGCTCATGCTCACACCCCACTTATTTACTACTATATAGTATCTCTAGGATATTAAATTATGTCGCACCAATATAGTACGAATATTTAAGGAAGCGGAGCACAAATATACCCATGGAGATATCCAACCTGAAATCAATAGGCCTCACGGAAAACGAGATCAAGATTTACCTGCTTCTGCTTAAATCCGGCAGCATAACAGCCTATGAAATCAGCCAGAAAACCGGGATATACAGGGCCCATGTCTACGACAAGCTTGAGCAGCTGATAAAGAAGGGACTTGTCACGCACGTCTATAAAGGAGCAAAAAAATATTTCCATGCAACAGAGCCGTCAAAAATCAGGCAATACGTCGAGGACAAAAAAAATGAGCTGGAGATTCAGGAAGAGTGTGTGGAAAAAATGCTTCCCGAACTGGAAGCTATGACAAAGCTGCCGCGCGAAAATATAAGGGTCGAGGTTTTCAAGGGCCCCGAAGGCCTAAAATATATCCATAAAGGCATAATAAAAGCGCGGCGGGAAGTGCTTATAACAGGCATAGACGACGGCAAATACAGTGAAAACCTGCCGATATTCATGAAGCAATACTTTCGCGAACTGAGGCGATATGGAATAAGGGAGCGCGTAATTACTGCCAAGAAAAAAGGAATATTTTTATTCCGCAAAAAGATTGCCCCCACAACAACTTACAGATTTCTGGAAGAAAAGCAGTTCAACCCCACAAACACATTCGTCTACGGAAATAAGGTCGTGATTGTTTCATGGAGCACACCTGTTACAGCAATTATGATTGAGAACAATGAGATCGCCGAGACGTACAGAAACCATTTTGAGCATTTGTGGAAGATTGCTTCTACGAAGAATGAGTAGCTGGCCATTTGACAAGCTATAAAACTCTTTTTGCCAAGGAATATGCATGAAATCACAAAAAGAGTCCCTGATTGAGGCGATTTACCAGCATATAGCTGAAAAGCATAGTGCAAGGGAACAGTTCAAGCGAGAGTTCAAAGTCGATGACAAAACATTCGAAAAGATGGTCAAGAAATTTCTGGACATGTGGCTTGACTCCCCGGATATGATCATGTTTCTTTCTGAGATGTTTGGCGTGTACGCGACTGAAGAGGAAGCTGAAGGGGAAGAGCAGGATTATCTGGGGTGAATAGAAATGACATATGATGATTGGCGCAATATTGCCAGAGATTTATTACGTGACGAAAAAAAAATGGGCAGGCACTATCCTATGACAATGGGAGTTCTTGTAGAATGGCAAAGAGACACTTACTTGGCCTGTATAAAAGAAATAGCACCTGCGTACTCTCGCGAAGTCGTTCTTTTAAGGAAAGGGCCAGATCCAATGCCAGATGAACTGATAGATGCAATAATAGAGAAGGACCCAGAGAGGCTGCAGTTATACGCAGATGATTCTCTGAATTTGAATGGGGCGCAGCATGTACTTAGAAGATTGGGAAATGTGCTGGCTTGTCTTACTCGAGAACAATCTGATCACGTGCGAAATATGTCCCAAGAAATGGGGACCACTACTCAATAGCAGAGACGAAAGGGAAGATAAATGGGAGATGAAGCAGAGCACGAGATGACGTGCAATATTTGCGGAAGGAAACTGAAGAAAAGGACATTAAAGAATCCCATGGGCAGCTGGGACACGTGGGACTGCCTGTTCTGCCATCCCTGATTCTGCAACTGTATATCTGACAGATGAAAGGTACAAACACATGCTAAAACATCCAGAAATGAAAAATTCCACTTGATCCAAATATCCGGTACTACTACAGTCATCATAAAAGCAGGAAATCCAAAGCAAGATATTTAAGGGTAGTCGTCAAATATTTGAATGGAGAAGGTTTTATCATAACAGCATACTTTGTGGTGAAAATAACATGAAAGGACAAATGCAAATCTACTATGATGAAGAAGGGGATTTCTTAGAAATAAATATCGGTAAATATACAAAGGGCTATTTCAAGGATATAGGGGAAGGCTTAGCTGAGCGAATAGATGAAAAAACAGGCAAGGTAACGGGTATAGCGGTACTGGGCTTCAGAAAGAAAATGCAAAAAGACCTGAAAATAAATCTTCCTGTGAGATTAGAAATAACAGGTTAATTCTTTTCACTCGACTATATCGACAGTGACGATAAGCATGCAATCAAAAATAAAGAAATCTGATGCCCAGTGGAAAAAGAAACTAACAGCACAACAATACTACATCTTGCGCGAAAAAGGCACAGAGCCGGCTTTCGCTGGTGAATACGCAGACAATAAGAAAAAAGGCATGTATATCTGTGCGGGCTGCGGAAACAGGCTGTTTTCTTCTGACACGAAATTTGAGTCAGGAACCGGCTGGCCAAGCTTCTTCGCGCCTGCTGGCAAGGAAAGCATAGAAACACGGGACGATATTTCTCATGGCATGCGCAGAACAGAAGTGCTCTGCAAGCGATGCGAAGGCCATCTGGGGCATATGTTTGATGATGGGCCTGAGCCTACTGGATTGAGATTCTGCATCAATTCTGCTGCGCTTAAATTTAAGGAGAGGAAAGAAAGCAAGAACAGAAAAGGGAAAATCTAGAACTCCAGTTTGCTGACCCACTCAGGCAATTTGACTGTTGTGATTGCTATCGGATTTGGTCTTTCAGGGCACCTGCATGAAAAAATACCGACAACCGGCACTTCAGAATTTCCTTGCGGCCTGTGAGTTATAACAGAACGCCTGACCCTGTCCATCCAATATTTTTCACAAACCCGATAGGGTTCAGGGTGATTTCTTCCATAGAAATTGAAATTTCATTTATTATAAAAACTTAAATATAGCATCTGACACAAATTTAACACAATCACCGGAATTCACTATCAGCAGACTTTTCCATGCTTTTCATGATAACGCTGATGATATTCTTCTGCTTCGTAGAATTCGCTTGCGAGTTCTATTGCTGTGACGATTTTCTTGTTTCTGAAGTTTTCGCTGTTTTGTAGTTTTTCTTTTGATTTCATAGCTGCTTTCTTTTGCGCTACATTATGATAAAAAATAACAGACCTGTACTGCGTGCCTGTGTCAGGGCCTTGCCTGTTGAGCTGCGTTGGGTCATGAACGTCCCAGAAAATGTCTAGCAATTCCTCATAGGAAACCTTTTTTGGGTCAAATGCCACTTCAACAGCTTCTGCATGCCCGGTATTGTCTGTGCAGACGTCTTCGTAGGTCGGATTCTTCATGGTGCCGCCCATGTAGCCGACCCTGGTGGACAGAACTCCTTTTACTTTACGAAACGCAGCTTCAACTCCCCAGAAACATCCTGCTGCGAAGGCTGCTTTTTCCATATTTTTTCCTTTTTTGTCCATAAATTTATTTACCTCTATGGCCTCTTAAACATTTACTCTATTTTATGTAATTGATGTATATGTTCCCTGCCGAGCACACGGGCGCGACACAGAAGAGAAAATGGTACAAGGTTAGGTGGAATGAGAAGGCAAATCCGAATTTGATAGGGAAGATTGATTTGTTGTCAGAAGACATTTATGAGAAGCAGAAGAATTACGTACATGTAATTGAAACAGTAGAAACAGAACAATGCGCAGGCGGCACGCCTCTGGGATTTGGGAAATGGCATGAGAAAAAAATTGAAGAATGGATCAAGGAAAACAGGAAATGATAGGATGACTGTGACAATAAGAAAAATGAGAACCGCTGACAGGTCGGGGGTTAGACAGATACGGTATGCTGCCAGGAACCAGAACGGCTTTGTTGCTGTGGAAAACAGGAATGTTTCTGGATTCCTAACTTACAGGCTCTGGAAAAAGACAGCTTACATAACTTGGATGGCTGTTGAAAGAAAAAGCTGGGGAAAAGAAATTGGGAAATTTCTTGTCAGAAAGATAGGTTTCCGCTTGCTGAGAATAGACAAAGACTTCTATCCGCAGGGCGGGAACAGAGAAGTTTTGCAGAAAGATCTGTAACTTTTTGCAGTTTCCAAAAGCATTAAAACTATTCTGCATTAGAAATATCTGGTAGCTATGAGCCAGGAACTGGACAAGGCGTATGAGCACGACAAGAGGGTCAAGAAGGTGTTCAGGCTGCGCATTGTCTACAACAAGAAAGGCTGCATAGCTTCTGATCACTGCGTTCTGTCCGATCCTTATGATTTCAAGCTGGACGATGAGTTCAAGGCGATTCTCATTGATGGGAAGGAGCAGGAAGGGCCTGTGAAGGGGATATTTGTGAAGGAGATAGAGACCACAGAGCCGCACCTGGCGATAAATGCTGCCAAGACATGCACCCCGAAGGTCATAGCCATCATAGACATGGAGACGGGGAAGAGGATTGCGCCTTGAATTTAACTCCGGAAGTGATTAAATGGAAATTAACGAGAAGTAGCATTTTGAAGCTGAGGCATGATCCTTATGCAGGAAATCGGAGTTGAATATTTGCAGGAGGTGCTAGCAGACAAAAACAAGATAGCTGTCAAAATCGAGATTGTCGTTAATGACGAGTTCAGGATAAACGAGACAGTTGAATTGCTGAAGGAAATAGAGAAGGAAATCGGGGGAGCGGAGTTTTTTGTGTACTGCCCGAATCTCTTTAATCAGATAAAGATAGACGAGCCTGACCCCAAGCACAATTCCAGGGCTGTAGCTGCGGGGACGGTTCTGCACACCATGCATCTGGACACGCTGCCGTATTCTTCTGTCCTGATCGTAGCAGATAGAGGAAATGAAGACAAAATCAAAGAAATCTGCGAACTGCATGGAATAGGATTTGAGGTTGTGGAGAGATTAGTGTAAGTAGCTCACTGCGTCGATCAGTTTTTTTGGACAATTTCACGTTAGCGTCATTCAATCATTGAGAACTCAAAAGCACTTGATGTGTAGACCAGTTCAACTTCGTTTGTTTGCAATCACGCCTGCATTACGAAAACATTTATATATTGGGCAGGACAACTAAAGATTGCATCAGAGGTATGTATATGAAGAGATTGTTACCTGTTATAGTAATTATGCTCATTCTGTTTTTTGCCGGAGCAACGCATGCCTTTACACTAAGCTTTCCTGAAAAGACCGTGAATGTCCCTACTGTCGGAGCGAGGGACGTGATAATAACGCTTCGCAGTGACACTGCAGAAACAGTTGCTGTTAACCTTATTGACTCCAAGACATGGACCTCGCTGAATGAGAACCTGGTGAGGGTTGTCCCCGGCGAGACAGAGGATGTTGTACTGACTGTATCGCCTTTCCAGGACACTACAACAGGACTTTACAAAGTCACACTAATTGCAGAATCCCTGGCAACAAAGCAGAATATCTTAAAGGATATTTTCATTAATGTCTACAAGGGCGAAGTTGTTGACATTGAAAAGATAGTAGTGTCTGGTGACACACGGCCAACAGGCGATGTCTCTATTACTGTGTTTGTCAAGAACTACAAAAGCGTGCCTGCCAATGAGGTTGTTATCAATGTTGTCGTGTCTTCGCCATCACGAAAAATTTTTGAATTTACAGAAATTATCGATAACATTAACCCTGACCAAAAAGTCTCGCGAACCCGCCAATTTACACTGGAAAGAGGTGCAGATACCGGAACTTACAGAACAGTTGCCACACTTCTTACCCGTAATGAGACAAAAGAAGTCACGCAGACATTCACTGTAGCAGCAAAGCCTGTTATAATAACTACAGAAGAAACCACGCCGCTTATGTTCGGATTCAGCAAAAAAATAACCATTAGAAATGACGGCAATGCTGAGGCAGACACAGTGACAATAACAAATGCCATTTCTGGCGTGGAAAGCGTGTTCTATTCAGGCAATCTGCCCACCAGGATCGAAGACGGAACATACATCTGGCTGGTGAGAGGCGTCACGCCTGGCGAGGTCCTTACAATCGGGTACAAAGTTGACTACACCTCGCTTTTCATGTTCATTCTGGCAATAATAATTTTGGGCTGGATTCTTTTCTTCAAGCTGAGGACGGTGAGGATAAAGAAATACATCATCCAGAAAAAAGAACTTGAGGAAGGGGAGGAGTTCACTGTGGGCATAGAAGTGAAAAATGCCTCGGGCAGGAAGAAGGACGAGATAACAGTACGGGATTTTATCCCGCCTGTGTTTGAGTTCAAGCATGCGCAGACTCCTGAGCCCACGAGAAAGAAAACAGCAGCAGGAACAGAGCTGACATGGAAGCTGAAGGATGTGCACCACAGGGAAGAGCGGCTTGTCTCCTATAAGATTGTGCCCCTGTTCGGCGTGCACGGGACAATAAGGCTGCCGCGCGCAAGCGCGACGTTCAAGCAGAACAAGAGGGAGATGACAAATCATTCAACATATGCTGTCATCGGAATAAGCACAGAAGATGCGGAAGAGTCAAAAAGAAAGACGAAATAGGGTCTGGCTGATTGTTGGAATTGTGCTAATAATTCTGATTGCAGCGCTTGTATACTTTTTATCTGCGAACAAGAAAAGGTAAAAGAGGTTGAGCAATTATTATATATACTCTTCTTGTCCTAAGTTAGTTAGAAAGTATGCATGTAGGTAATGTGGTATGTCAGAAAAAATAAAGGAGAGGCCTTTCAGCAACCCTGAGCTCGAGGCTCAGTACCAGTTAGTTCTCAGCATGATTAGAAAACATAAGATAAATCTGAGCAAGCTATGATATCATCTGAATAAGGATTCCGTGCTTGTCCTTTACGTAGGTTCTTATTGCGCTATCGTAGAGTCGCTTGTCCGCTGTCATGAATACATTAGCCTTTTCCCTGACAGCCCGCGCCAGTGAAAGAAGCTCCGGTATATGCGGTTTGTAATCGGCTTGATGGAATTCGAGAGCCTTCTCCGCGTCTTTTTCATTTATCTGCAAAATAGCTATCTTCTGCTCTGTTATGAGTTTTCCAAGCAGGATAAATATCGCGTTTCTTACCTGCGCGTCCTTGACAGAGCATATCTTCTTTGCAACTTCGCCAAGCGTTACGACAGTTATCGCACCGCGATATAGCCTGCCGTAATTTTCCAGATAGTCCTTGCATTTGATTCTCAGGCTCTCGTTATCCGGAACAAGAATGTTGATGAGGACATCGGAATCGGCGATATGATATAAGCGATTGTCGGGCTTCTTTTTATGGTGTTTCTTTTTTTTGCTCATAGTTATGCACATTTATTGAAGATTGTAGGGTCCTAATAGTTCCCCTCCCTATCGGCTTTTTTTATAGTAGGGGAACTGCACCCTTATTCCGAGTCCCGCGTGCCGGATTTTCAGCACAGAGAGGGACGTATCCCTCCTTATTATCCTGCCCTCCCTCTTTCTCGTAAGCTTTGTCTGCGATATTACTAAGGGAAGAGTAGGGCGGTAGAGAAACCGTAGGTTTCTCTGCGCATTTGAACCGGCAACCTCTCCGTTTCTGCTAAAAAGCGCTTGCTCTTGTCCAGTGCCATGGGCACTAGGCTACAGCGGAGCGCTCTTGAACGGCGCGGTGCAAGACGTATTTTGTACGTCATACGCCTGCTACCGTTGAGCTAACGCGGGTTTAACATTAGATTTCTGGCAAAGGATTTATAAATAGGAATTTTGTTTTATGGCGGTTTTGCCAGGCCAAAAATTAACAGAAGAAACACGAGAAAAAGCGCTACTGCTGCTATAAAAATTATTGCATCGACCTCTCCGCTGCGGCCATGCTTAAGGACTGACATAAGAAGTTATTCGCAGGGGCTGCTAATAAATATTTGAGCCAACTTTATTTTTTAATTCAGCACCAATTTTGGCTTTTAGTCTCTTTGCTTAATCACGATGTACCCGACATTCTCGTCTCTAAGAATAGAGTGTATCAAGGACTTAGGACGCACATGGTAATTGCCTAATACTGCTACAACAGACTTTTCTGTTATTTTGGCATATTTGACAATAACATCTCCCATTCTTGTCTCCCTTTTTTTGTATACTTTCGGAGCATTGAAATAGACATCTGGAACTTTGAAAAAATCTCCCCAATACAACATTTCTGAATATGAAAGATCGCAGCCCACGAAAGACTTTAAAAAGTTATACCCTATATCGATGTGCATTTGAATGCTGGGCTCAAAATCCATACAAAAATAATCAATTTCACAGGGATGCAATTTAATACTGATATTTGCTTCTTTAGACCATCTTGTCAAGTGGCCTAGATAGTCCCCATGCTGCATTGGCAACTTTTCAAATTCTTTTATAAGGAATTCCTGAATTTCCGGACTCTGTTGATATTCTGGGTTCTCCTTCAATTCTCTTTTTTTGGGATCAAAAATATAATTCCTCAGGAATTCGTGCAAAAGATAGTCAGGTTCTATTGAAGAAACTACACTAATTTGCTCCTCTGTTGTATCTATAGAGCCATGCGATTCGCCTAAAATAAGAACTGATGGGTTTTCTCCGAAACGTTTGGGTTTATAACCTCTTTCTATAGCAAACTCCTGGACTTTTCTTTCCAGCACATTGGCCATAATATCAACCCAGCTTCTTCACGCTAGGCGAGGCGCAGACAGGGCACTTAAGAGAAGAATAAAGCCAGTTATAGTTGCAGTCGCCGCAGGAGAACTTCTTGGCAGGATTCTTGGCATATTTCAGAGGGCGTTTCGCAGCTTCCTCCAGCTTCTCTATGTCATCATGGCTAAGCCAGCCGCGCACAGTTCTAAAGCTGAGTTTTTTCATTTTCCGCACCCCATTTACAACTTATTATTGTATTTTGAATCTTCCTAGTTCTTTCCTGTTCGCCTCATGAACATTAACAGCAAGACAAAGTCCCGGCAGACCCCTTGCTTTCAGATAAGCGGTGAAACTGTCGCTGCCTCGCGAGTAAACAAGCAACTCTTGGTCCTGCTCGCCGGCTACTTCAAAAAAATACTGATCGCATGGCTCTTGGTCGGCAGATCCTTCCAGAGGCGCAAAATCATAACGCACTAGCTCGGCGTATACCGTCTGGGCAACTTCACCGGGACGCGGCTCGTACAATTCTGTAGGGTTATGGGATGGGAAAACCTCAACAGGGCTCGTTTTTATAAAGTCAATGCGATATGTTTTTCCAATATCCATGATATCACCAAATTTGGCACTACTGAATGAAGCCTTGATTTTTGCCACACCCCATTACAATGTAATTACTATTTAATAGTTACAAAGGCTTAAAAAGGTTGCGGTGTGACATAATCTTTATGCAGTTAAAAAGATATTTCGGTTATAGTGCTCTATTGTCCACATGCCTGGCGCTAAGCTACATACCATTTCTTAAAACGCTGAACAGCATAGACTTACCAAGATCGCAGACAATCTATTCCCAGTGCCAGCTAGATGAGATGCTAGCGAGAAAGGTAAAAAAGCATGGGATGGGAGATAAAAAAATAACGGCTATTCTGGGGGATGGGTTGTTAATTTCCGATACATTTTGTACTAAAAATCCCGACGATTCATATGTAATATTTATTTCGCCGCCAACAGATAATGGCAGGGCACTTGAGCACGAATTAGCGCACATAAGACTAGGACATGTCGAGAAAAAAACTGGCCTATTTGATTATTTGCTATTTCAAGAACCTGCTGCAATGATGGAAGCTTATCTCCACGCAAATAACCCTTAAATCCCTTTCCTTCCAAATAATATGCGGTTGGCGACCAGAGCGGAGGGGGCATACCCGATCCCGTCCCGATCTCGGAAGTCAAGCCCTCCAGCGATGTGCTAAGTACTTGTCCATGCGGCCGGGAACAGCACGACGTTGCTGACCACTTTTTATTATTTTACCAAAGCTCCAATTCTTCAAAACCTTTAAAATGCTTGACTTACACTTAATGAATAATTGCCTTGGAATAAACTGCCTCAGCCTATAAACGGCGGCAAAGGTGGTGTAGTGGCCTAGCATGTAGCCCTGTCAGAGCTTTTCTTTCTCCAAAGAAAACCTCGGAAAAGAAATGGAAAGAAACTGCGGATCGGCTACGAATTATTGTCTTGCTGGACAATAGTTAGCAAACCCGGGTTCAAATCCCGGCCGAGGCGCTTTAAATTACGGGCTTCTTGAGACGCAGTATGCGCATATGCCAAACGAAATTTCCATGAATTCGCGCCTTCTCGCAGCTGGAATTACTTATCTGGGGTTTGGAAGCCTCTATTCTGGAATAC
>JACQNX010000014.1 GCA_016202875.1 Candidatus Aenigmatarchaeota archaeon
TGTTTCCTGTTAGTGCCAAATGTCTGCCCTCGCCGCCCTTGTTCATCTCTATCCCCTCAAAATGGAAGTGCAGCTCTTTTGCTTTGCTTGCCTCCAGCAAATCAAAAACATGCTTGTAATCAATGCTGCCCAAATTTCTCGCATAGATATGCGCCACATCTATGCAGAATGAGCATCCTGTATTCCTGGCAAGTTCCAGCGTCTCTTCCAAAGTGCCGAATTGCGAAAATCTGCCAGTAGTTTCTGGTGCCAGTTCAACGTCCCATCTGTTGCCATTTATTGTTGCCATCATTTCTCTGACGCACATCTTAACAGCATCGAAGACCTCTTCTTTTTTTATTTTGCCGTAGTAAGCAGGATGAAACACAACACTTTTTGCGCCGATGTGGTGTGCGCGCTCGCAGGTGTCAAGAATTCTTTTCATGCTCTCTTCGCGCTTTTTCCTGTCCTCTGAACACAGGTTAATGTAATAGGGCGCATGTATGCTCAGCCTGAGTCCCGCCTGCCTGTTGGCGTCTCCTATCTGTTTTGCTGTACCGACGCTCATTCTCACGCCGTGCGTGAAGCTGAGCTCCATCGCATCAAGTCCAAGCCTCCGCACCTCTTGAAGCCCTTCCAATGTCGAAGCCATCGGTGATCCGCTGGGCCCCAGTAAAATTTGCATCATAAGGACTGGAAAGAAAGGTTCTTATCCCTGAAGCAGATGTGCAGAAAGCAGATTCAGATCTTCTATCATTTTATTCATGCCGTCTATTGCCGCATCAATATAGTCTGTCCTTATAGTTCTTCTGCCGTTATAACGAGCTCTTCGTGCTACAAGTGCATCATGAAGCCTCATAAAATTTGTTATGGCAATTTCTTGTTTACCGTCTTTTAATGATCTGCGCAATGCAAAAAGCCTAGACAAATACTGTGGATAAGCGGCTAAAAATAATGTCCTTTTTACTAATTTCAGTCCACTGTATTCTTGACCAAATCTTTGCATATCTGGCTGGAATCTCAACGTTTTGCCGTCCTGATAACTGCCAACATTGTACATTTCTTCCATAAATCTAACCAATCAGCTTTAGTAATAGCACCAGTCCGCCAAATATCGCGCTTATAGCTATAACATGCTCCGGCTTTATCTTTACTTTCTCCTCTACATCAAAATACCTTATCAGCCCTGCGCCGCTCTGCGGCATGTAAGTCTTCTGTTTCTCTGCCATAATTATTCTATCCTTTCTGCGCCGAATGTTGTTATCCTATATATGCTCATTATCTATTTAACTCTTGAGTAGTGCCGTTTCAGAAATCGCGATTTGGAACTCACATATTTCCTGTGGTTAATGATGTTATTCTTCATCTCTTCTGTTTCCTCTTCTAATAAGGCAATCGCATTATCAATTTCTGCTAACAGAATATCGTCTCTCTTGGCAATCTCTTTTTTTCTAAATGAGTTATGATCTCTGATGAGCCTATTGATTTCTATTTGCATGTTTTCTAAATTTCTCTTCGCTTTAAGAAGCTCTGGCCATGCCATGGGAAATACGTTGCACGTAAAATATTAAATACCATGTGCCTGTGTCAGTTGACAGTATCGTGTCAATTCTTCATGAAAATACCGTTCAGCACTGTGAGCAAGCCAAGAATCAGCGAGCCTGCAAGGAAGTACGAGTTGCCGAAAGCCAGCGTAAATACGGAGGAGAACAGGAGAATGAGTGAGCTTGCAATAGCGAGGCTGTCCTTTGTCTCATGACCGCCAGCGAATAGAGAAGCGCCTATGAGCAGGAACCAGAGTGACATGAGAAATGCAAAGTTCAGGGAGATTACCCCCAGTGCAACAACAACAGTGACTATCAGCCCGAAGATGTGTGCTTGCGTCCAGACAGCACGCATGCTTTTTGACATCTTTTTCATGGACTTAAGCATAAAGTAATTGGCAACATTAAAAATAATCGCCCATGCGATCCATATCCATGCTGCATTGTAACCCTGAACAGCAAGCCAGTAGGACAGGAAAAATCCTACGAGGAGGACAAGTCCCCAGATAAAAAGAGAACTTTTCATACTTCCTCTTTGTTTTGTTGATATATAAAGATTTTATTGTGTCAGTATAATCATGCAGAAAACCATGCTCAGCAGCGAATTCCTGGAGCGCATTACGACAGGCCAGAGAGAGTTTGATGGCATGGAGCTACACTATGCGGACTTTGACGGCCGCCGCTTCGAAGGCCTGCGGTTCAGGAACTGCAAGTTCTACTTTGCTACCACGCGGTACTGCAAATTCAAGGATGTCGTATTCGAAAATTGTGAGTTCTTTTTTGGCGCATTTAGGGGAAGCGAATTCCAGGCAGTTGAATTTATTGGTTGCGGCTTTGATTACGGCGGGTTTGTAGAAGCTGCATTTACTGCTTCTAGAATGATCCGTTGCCGGTTAAGCTGGACGATGCTTATAGATGCCAAGCTTGGCGGCCTGGAAATGATGAACTGCACGGAATTCAACGTCGTCCGCCATATTTCTGAGGTAACTCCGGAAATGGTAGAAAAAGGCCTTTCAAGCCTGCAGCCGGCGCTGCAGCAGCTGGACTTCGACATGCAGCAAAAAATCAGGCAGCTGATAGACAGCATAGCCAAGCGCTATAGCATACAGCTTCCTGCTACAATCGGCAAAGTTGAGAGGAAGTACGGCGAAACACCGCCCATTCCGTCCGGCTACCAGTTATTCGACGCTATTGTCAATACAGCCATCAGCATCTACGGTGAGAAGAACAAGTACCATGCAAGGAACATATACGACACTAATGTGGGAAATAAGGATCCGAGGGACAGGCGTTGAATATTATGCTCAGCAGCGAGTTTCTGGAATGTCTTGCCCAAGGCCAGAGGGAATTCAGCGACATCCGGCTGCAGTACGCTGACCTGAGCGGCAGGCATTTTGTTGGCCTGACATTCAGGAACTGCAAGTTTTATTTCGTGATATTGAGACACTGCAATTTTAAAGACGTCGTTTTTGAGGGCTGCGAATTTTTCTTTACTTCTTTCGGCGATAGTAAATTCGAAAGTGCAGAATTTCGTCGCTGCCAGTTGGATTACTCAGGCTTTGGCGATGCAATTGTGGAAAATAGCAGGATGGTAGATACGCGACTCTCTTGGCACAACTTTATTGATGCGAAAATAGGTGGACTGGAACTTATGAACTGCACGGAATTCATGGTCCTGAGAAACATTTCTGAACTGACTCCAAAGATAATAGAATCGGGCTTGCGCAGCTTACAACCCATAATCAGCCAGCTCGATTTCGATATGCAGGAAAAGGTGAAAGCCATTATGAACGCTTTTGCGCAGCAGCACGGTCTAGAACTGCCTGACATCTCAAATAAGACCCAGAGAAATGCTTATGGGGAGCTTCAGGGCAGCCATGCAAAAGGCTACCAGCTTTTGGATGCTTTTGTTGATACAGCTATCCGCATCTACGGGGAGAAAAACCTCTATCAATCAAAGAATATATACGACATAAATCAAAATATCGCTAAGAAGGATCCAAGAGACAGGCGTTTACCATGAAGTGTGATTTCTGCGGCCTTGATTGCGCCGAGAGAAGCTGCAAGCTCATCTGTCCGCAGCACGGCATTGTCGTGAGCTGCGCGGATGTCGGAGAGGAGCTATGATCTCTAGATAGCTATTGTAGGTGTTATTTCAAAAATTGCCGTCAGTCTTTTGAACAGATCAGGGTGCCACCAGCATCTGTCATGGCCTGCATATTAAAACTTCAGCTGTTAATTGTGTGCCCGAATTTTATCTGTACCTGCCCTGATTGTGAAACAGTCGGCGGCTCTGCTCTGTATATGATCCAGAAAAAGTCCACTCTGGTCTCAGAAGATTCAATAGGACCATCGCCAATGTCATTATTCCATCCATTAAGAATTATCTTCTTTGTGGGGCCGTAAGATGGTGTGGCCCATCGTTCCCAGTCTGTATCTGTTATTGGCTCCACCTTCCATGTGCCTTTCGAACTGCCAAATTCCCATGTTCCGTCGCTCCTGAGTTCCAGGACTCTGGTGCTCGCTGTATCCAAATAATTGCTGCTTCCACTATCATAATAAATAACTTCTGAATATGCACGCCATCCGCCGACTAACTCTGTATTCGCAGTTGTTATCGTTTTTTGTTGTGGCTGTGTTTGTTGCTGCAGAATATTGGTAATTATCTTGAAAGAGGCGGCCATTTTTTCTGCCGTGCCCCTGTACGCAGAGAATTTTTCTTCCTGGGCTGTATATGTAATGACATATGCCAGGTCATCCTTTATTGTCCATGCTTGCATGACCTGTAATTTGCCGTATTGTCCCTGAAACGTGTAAACTATCTTACGTGCTGGATTGCCATCAAGCGTTATATCATTTGCTTCTGTGATTAAGGCATCAGGAAATGTCCGGGCTAGCTGCTGCAATGCGAATTCTGTGTAGTCTTCCATAGTAAGTTTTTGCTCTGATAAATCGTTCATCACTACATTGACGCTGTCGCGGAATATGTCGTTTTTGTCCTCAAGCGGAGAAACAAATGCAACTACAATGCCCTCTGCATTTTCGTTCACAGTCCAGCTTGCAGGGTATTGCATCTGGATGCCATACGTAGGGTTGCTGTAAGCCAGAAAATCGGCTGACAGTGGTCTTGCAGCCGGCTCATTGCTGGTTGTGCAGCCGCTGGCAAACACCATCCCGGCAAGCAGAAGCGCCAGAACACTATAACTCATTTTCATATTTCTTAACGATTGTTTTGGCCGCCTTATAAAGATTTTATTTGCGGCCTTTGAGGTACTTGAAAAATTGTATCTGCCTCTGCCTCTTCAGCGCATCTTTCTTCATTCTGAATGTGCCCAGCACTTTTTTCCTGTCTGAAGAGTACAGCACCCATTGCGAACCACGCTTTACGATGACCATGCGTATAATTAGATTTACAAGAAAATAAAGCTGTGACCTGCCATACCTTATGGGCGCATTACGGGATACACAAATCAAGCTAGTGGAAAAA
>JACQNX010000016.1 GCA_016202875.1 Candidatus Aenigmatarchaeota archaeon
AACTTGAAGACAGTATAGTTACATGCCCCTGGCATGGCTGGCGGTTCAACGTAGAAACAGGCATTTCCCCCGTGAACCCGGCCGCAATGGTTCCGAAGTATGAGGTAAAAATAGAAGGCAATGATGTTCTTGTAAATCTTCAATAAAAATCCGGCAGACCATCAGGGTACTTCTTTTTAATTTTGCTGCTTTTATGAGGCTCCAGAATTCTGGGTTCGCCGTTTATGATCTTGCAAACGCCGAGAGTATCAATAATCTCTATCTCAATATCAAATTCTTCCATCATTAACGCCAATATAATCTATTCCCCGCTGCATTTGCGAATTATGATTCCTGTCTATATAAATATATCTTGCCTAACTGCTCTATCAAGTGATAAGAGTGTCTGAAAAAGAAAAAATAAACTGGCTGGAGTGGGGGAAAGAAGCGTTTGATAAAGCTAAAAATGAAAACAAACCCATTTTGTTAGATATCTCGGCAGTCTGGTGCCATTGGTGTCACCGGATGGATCAAGATATATATTCTGATCCCATCATCGCCAAAACCATAAACGAAGGCTTCATTCCAATAAAAGTGGACACGGACAAAAGACCTGACATCAACGAGCGCTACAACCAGGGAGGCTGGCCTACTACTGCTTTTCTGGGTCCAGATGGCGAGCTGATAGCTGGCGCAACATACGTCCCGCCAGAGCAGATGAAGGCTTTGCTGCCGCAGGTGAAATATTTTTATGGCTCGCAGAAGCGCAGCACCAGAAGCATTGTTCAGAAACCCCAGTATAAAGAAGGAGAAATTTCAGAACAAATCACAAAAGATGTTGTGGAATATCTCAAAGATAATTTTGATGCCGTTTACGGCGGATTCTACTATGAGCCTAAATTCCCTATGCCTGAAGCAATAGAGCTGGCGATACTGCTGTACCGTAAGACGCAGGATAAAGTGTTTTTGCAGATGGCCAAGACGACGCTGGACGGCATGACAGGCATCTACGATCAAGTTGAAGACGGATTTTTCCGCTATTCTGTCAGGCAGGACTGGTCTTTGCCGCATTACGAGAAGATGCTGGAAGTCAATGCAGGACTGCTGCGGAACTATGTTACGGGTTTTGCACTGACAGGAAAAGAAGAATACAGGAAAATTGCAATGGGCATTGTAAAATACATCAGGACAAAACTCTTTGACAAGGCTTTCTGCGGCAGCCAGGATGCTGATGAAGATTATTATGCGCTGAGGACACGAGAAGAAAGGGAAAAAATGAAAGAGCCTTACATAGACAAAACTATTTACACAAACTGGAACGGGAAATGCATTGCAGCTTTTCTGGATGCTTATGTTGTTTTTGAAGATGCGGCTTTATTGCAAGATGCAGAAAAGGCAGTGGAGTTCTTAATCAAATACTGCTATGATCAGAAAAGAGGCATGTGCCATTATTATGACGGCCAGCAGAATGTCTTTGGCCTGCTGAGCGATAACATCTGGGCAATGGCTGCGTTACTGAAGATGTATCAAGTCAAGAGCGAGAAAAAATATCTGGATATTGCTGAAAGCATTGCAAACTACATTGATAAACATCTAAAAGATAAGAAAGGCTTTTTCGACAGAGTTCAGGAAGAAGAACTTGGCATGCTGAAAGAGAGAAACAAGCCGATAATGGAGAACTCTGTTGCTGCGATGGTGTTCGCGGACATGGAAAAGCTGACCGGTAACGAGGAGTACGGCAAGACAGCAAAGGGCTGCCTCTCGATTTTCGCGCAGGACTACAAAGTTTACGGAGTGCATTCTGCGATATATGCGCTTGCGACGGAAAAGTTTTTGGACCCGATACATATAGCGGTAGTTGGAAGCGAAAAGGAAAAATCCGGAATCAAAAAACTCATCGCGATACCAGACACAAGAATTATAGCACAGTTTCTTGACGAGGAAGAAGACAACAAACAAATCAAGAAGCTCGGCTATGGAAAGGGCGTATTCATCTGCAAAGGAAAGACGTGCCAGAGGACTGAGACAGTGGACGAGGCTATAGGAAAGCTGGGGAAATAACTTCTTTTA
>JACQNX010000020.1 GCA_016202875.1 Candidatus Aenigmatarchaeota archaeon
GTCTAAATCTTTCCTCAGAAGAGCGAATATTTTTAATGCAGTTTGCTGTCTCATTATATTCACTTAATGAATAATACTATTCACTTTAGTATATAAACTTTTCGACTTATGCTTGTGAAATTTCTATCAGCCTAAATCTACAGAAACATCAAGAAGCATCCCCACATTCCAAGCAGAACCCATAGCCAAAACCGGCGGCACGTCCCCATTTTTTATATTGATGAGCCAACTCTTCGTTTTGCCGCTCGACTCCACCCCAAGTTTTCTTGTCATCATGTCTCCTAGAGCAGTGATAAACCCTCCAAACGTTGGGTCTTTTATAGAATTAATCGACAACCTTCAACAGACACAAAATCTTTATCTACACCTTCATTCAATTAAAAACATGTTCGGTTTCGGTGCAGAAGAAATGCGCGTCCTCAAGGCCCTCAACACGCCGGCAAAAATTCAGGATTTTTTGCAGACGCTGCGGACAAATTTTGATTACGACACAGATACATGCATGTCGCCGCGCATGGTACTGCAAATGCGTCGCGCGCACTGCATAGAAGGCGCAATGCTTGCTGCAGCAGCATTACGTATCCATGGACATAAGCCTTTGGTTGTTGACATGGATGCCGCAGCTTTTGACGAGTGTCATGTCGTAGCAGTCTTTAGACAGAATGGATATTGGGGCGCAATATCAAAATCCAATCACGCAGTATTGCGCTACCGCGAGCCAGTCTACAAATCCATCCGCGAGCTGGTTATGTCCTACTTTCATGAATACTTTGACAATGCTGGAAGGCGAAGCCTGCGTTCCTATTCACTGCCTGTAAATCTCTCATGTTTTGACAGCCGTGGCTGGATGACAGCAGAAAAGGATATCTGGTACATCCCACACTATCTCGCAAAAATCCCGCACGTCCCTATTGTCACGCGCTCCCACATTGCCAGGTTCAGAAAACCAGATCCCATAGAAATTCAGGTGGGCAAAATTGTTGAGTGGACGAGATAATGGAATGACGATATAATTGTTACGGCATTTTTATTCTGTGATTTCTGATAAATATCTTTTGCAGATATTAGCAGAAAATAGCGCTTCCAAAGGCTTTTTGCCCATTCAAATCTTTCTTTGCATGACTATAAAACTTTTATTAAAAATAGTATGCTGAATGTGATGCCATGGTTGAGATATTCTCTCTTGTGTTTATAATACTGGGGTTGGTATTGTTTGAAATAATCACGAGCATAGACAATGCAGTCATCAATGCAGATGTCCTTACCACAATGAGCCAGAGGGCAAGGCGCTGGTTCCTGACATGGGGCATACTGTCTTCTGTTTTTGTCGTCAGGTTTGTGCTTCCCTGGGCTATCGTATGGGCTGCTATTCCCTCATTAGGGCCAATAGGAGCTCTCACAGCGACATTCAGCAGCGACCCGAAGGTCATCGAAGCACTCGAGATGTCAGCGCCGCCCCTGCTCATGACAGGCGGCGTCTTCCTGGTGTTTCTTTTCCTGCACTGGGTATTCCTTGAACCCAAGAACTATGGGCTGCGCGGAGAGAGGCATATCGAGAAGCACGGGGTCTGGTTTTTCGCGGTTGTCTCCATTCTGCTCGCGCTGATTGTCTGGTTTGCCATAAACAAGAATCCCATAATGGCCTTCGGCGCAGTGGTAGGCTCAACAGCCTTTTTCATAGTGCACGGCTTCAAGGAGAACGCGGCAAAGCATGAGCAGGAGCTCATGGGCAAGGCAGGCATGAGCGACTGGAGCAAGATTCTTTATCTGGAAGTCATCGACGCGACCTTCTCCATAGACGGCGTTATAGGGGCGTTTGCGTTCACGTTGGCAGTCCCTCTGATATTAATCGGGAATGGTGTCGGGGCCATTGCAGTCCGCCAGATTACTATCAGCAATATAGAGCGCGTGAAGCGTTACAAGTACCTGAAGAACGGTGCCATGTACTCCATTTTCATATTGGGATGGGTCATGGTAGCAAATGCCTTCGGCGTCCACATCCCAGAATGGCTCTCGCCCATCGCGACCTTTGCGATTATCGGCTGGTTCTTCTGGAAATCAAAGAGGGAGCTGAGTAAGGCAGGCCTGAAAGTAGGAAAGGTCTAAAGTTTTTTTGGGCTGCCATTATCAACAACAAAGATGCTGTACGCACTTTTTAGGTCGCCGTTTTTGTCAAAGGTTATTGGCCCCTCGTCCAATTGTCTTTCTCATCAGGAGCAATGAAGCTGCCCTGTCTTATCTCAACTACTTCAATCTCATGTGGAAGCTGGCCAAAACTAAACATAGCAACGTTTAAATAATTAAACATACATAAACATAGATATGGCGACGAAAACAATCACCGTTACCGAGAGCGCATACGAGGCTTTGAAGTCCCTGAAGGAAAAGAACGAGAGCTTCAGCGAAACGATTCTCCGCGTCGCGAAGAGGAAGCCTTTATCCGCATTCTATGGTGCATGGAGTAAGGAAACGGCGGATAAGGTTGAAAAGCATATCAGGGAAACGCGCAAAATGCACAGCAAGCTTCACCAGGAACGTATTAAACGAATAGATGAGGAGTTGCGGTCATAGATGGTGTGCCTTGAGACTACATTCTTGATAGACCTTTTGCGTGGCAGCGAGTCGGTCAGAAAATTAAGCGAGGAATTTACAGAGACCGAAGGAAGTCTTGCCGCAGCATCGCCTGCAATCATGGAAGTATGGAGAGGCGCCATTGCGGAAAAGGCAAAGAATGGTGAAAAATTGCGGGCAACAAAGCTATTCCAATCGCTAAATGTATTGCCGTTGGATGGAAAGAGCGCAATGGAAGCGGCAGTGATAGAGCTTGAGCTGAAAAAAGAAGGGATAACAGTTGATATCGAAGATATCATGATAGCTGCAATAGCCCGTGCAAACGGCGAAAAGTTAGTGACGCGGGATGCTCATTACGCAAAGATTTCAGGATTGCAACTAATCAAATACTAAATCATATTTCTTCTCCGTCATTTACCACGACAACGTGCGCGTGCCGCTTCGTGGGCTCTATATGGAGCTCATGCATTGGTTTCACGGTCTTGCGGAACTGGTGCAGCACGCTTTCCCGCGTCCTGCCGCGCTCTTCCATGTCGCGCTTCAGCCTTCGTTCAAGCCTCATCTCTTCTGGGCAATCGACGAATATCTTCACATCCAGTTGCTCTTTAACAGGATCATGCAGGCAGAACAACCCGTCAAGAACTATGATTTTTCCTGTTGAGAAGAAGCTCTCATATCCGCTCCTGCTGTGCGTCGTGAAATTGTAGAGAGGCTTTTCTATCGCCAGCCCGCGCTTCAGCTGCCCTAAATGCTCCGCCAGCAGCTCCATGTCTATCGCAGCCGGCTCGTCGAAGTTGTGATCGAACTTTTCAGTTGTCACAGATGCGTGCCCCTTGTAGTAGTCGTCCATCTTCAGGATGCGCGCGCCCAGCCGCCTTTCTAGTTCGCTTGCCAGCGTAGTCTTTCCCGAGCACGAGCCGCCCGCTATCCCTACTATCGCCGTCTCTTTTTGCGCCGCGCCCTGTATCATCTCAAGCGCTTTGTCGAGGTCTTTCATACCATAAGATAGTTTCCCAAATGTATAAGAATGTTGTCATCAAACTTCTTTTTATGATGGCGAAAGCGCACGCTTGCTTACGAGCCGATAGCAGAATCCTCTTAAATCCTTTCTTTCTTTATGTTACGCATGGCTGAAGGCATAGAAGAAATCTGGACAGAGAAGTACCGTCCGCAAAGGTTGAAAGAAATCATAGGCCAGCAACACATCATTGAAAGGCTCAAGCACTTCATTGCGAAGCGCTCCCTTCCGCACATGCTCTTCGCAGGCCCTGCAGGAGTCGGCAAGACAACAGTTGCACTTGCCATTGCCACTGAGCTTTATGGCGACCAGTGGCACGGCAATTTCTTGGAGCTCAATGCGAGTGATGAACGTGGGATTGACACAATCCGCGTCAAGGTCAAGGAATTCGCCCGCACCATTCCCATGAACGGCTTGTTCAAAGTTGTCTATCTGGACGAAGCTGACTCGCTGACAAAGGACGCCCAGCACGCTTTGCGCAGGACCATGGAGAATTACGCGCACATCTGCCGCTTCATTCTTGCCTGCAACTATTCCGGGAAAATAATCGCCCCCATCCAGAGCCGCTGCGCCGTCTTCCGCTTCTCTTCATTGAATGAAAAGGATGTCACCGGCTGTTTGGCAGCCATAGCAAAAAAGGAAAAATTATCGGTTGATGGCAATGCCCTGAAGGCTATTTTCACGACAGCAGAGGGCGACCTCAGGAAAGCGATAAACATCCTGCAGATGGCCTCGTCTGAAAAGAAGATAACAGAGAACGTTGTTTACGATGTTACAAGCAGGGCCGACCCGGAAGAGGTCAGGAAGATGATCGAGCTTTCATTGAATGGCAGTTTTAAGTCCGCACGTGAAATGCTTTTGGACCTGATGTATCAGAAAGGTTTATCTGGTGAAGACATAATAAAAGAAATGCACAGTCAGGTTATGAATTTATCTGTTGTGGACACGCAAAAAATGCAAATCATCGAGCGCATAGGCGAGTACGAGTTCCGTCTCACCGAGGGCAGCAACCCCCAGATCCAGCTCGAGGCCTTGCTGGCGCAGATAGCTTTGATAGGACGGAGATGATTCGTCTCTGGAATATGTTTTTTTAAGTTTATTATCTTATTTTATATCATGCAACTTACTCGAAGAGAATTTGGGATAAGGGCAACTGCTTTTTTATTTACTGGTTTTTCAGCAGCACCATTATCTATGTCGAATGATAACGGCATGAAAGATGCTCACCCTAATGCCGTTTCATCTGAAATATCTTATCTGGCAGCAAAAAACGATGCTTCGCCTTATACACGGCAGGCGTATCTTAATAGAGCAAAGAAACAGTACGAAATGGAAGATGTGTGGTCTCTGATTTACGGCTTCGATATCGCAAAGATAAATGCATTTTGCCAGAGACTTGGAAAGCAACTTGGCTTGACAGAAAAAGAAACATCAGAAAAATTCAGTCATTTTAATCTTATTAATGCAAATACGACAGCTGCAATTATTGCACCTCCAGAAATCTATGGCAGAGAAATGGAAATATGTGTTTTCATAGGCCCACAAAATTTTAAAATACACCATTCAGAAGAAGATTTTCTCTCTGATATCGACCGCTACCACCAAAATGCACAAGATGCGTATAAAGGTTTTCATATAGGAAATATATTTATTGATCATCAAATTGCTAGAAACATAAGAGGAGGAACATGGGTAGATATTACAGAAGTGAGAGGATACGACAATTTGTTTGCCAAAATAATAGAAGGAAAGAGAAATCCAAGCAACAGAGTAGCAGCTGCGTACTCGCTAGATTACTATAGTATAGTTCAAAGGTTAAAACAACTGGGAAAGAATGTATTTTATGAGGACATGCTTGTCAGAACCCTTCTTGGTGAAACACGGACATATCCTCTGGCTCCTTATGTGATTGTAGGCAGGAAAACAGGTGTGCGCCGTGAATTCGCTCCTACACGAATTGCCAGCTTAGCACAGGAGAAGCCGTTGATTTTATAATTGCGCATATTTCATCACTTCCTCTTTATCAGAATAAAGATTTCAGTCCCTTCTTGCCCATTGTTAGACCACGATCGTGTTTTCAAACCATCAGAAAAATATTCTGCAGCAAAGCAACCGATGCCTGCATGTCCTGTTCTGCCTGTTTCGGCATCTCTTCTTTGGTTTTCCTGTATGTATGCTAAAAACTCTTTGCCAGTGTTGGCAGCAATTCTGGATGCAATCTCTTTTCCTCTGGCAGCATGGTCAAAATCATCTTTTACAGGCAGCCGCAGGTAAATGCCTACTCTGTACCTGTTCCCTGTCACATAAACTGTTAGTTCTCTGCCTTGGTGAATCTCCATCAAATTAGTCAAGAGTTCCCCGGTTGCCTGCAGCGCGCAGTACGTCGGATTTGTGGCAGTAGAATGCTTGGTGTCCCTTGGATACCCCAAATCCTTCATGAATTGTTTGAGGTAATTATGAACTCTTGCCACCTCTCTACTCCTCTCTGTCTCCGCAAGTAAACAACTGGCAGATATAGTCAGCTTTCTCATAAAATAGCTCTCCCTAATAACTTTTTAAATCAATTAGGGAAATTCTACAATAAGCCGAAGTAGCTCAGAGCAAATCCCTTTCTTGTAAGAAAGGTCTTTGCGAACCCCAAAGAACTATAGCAAAGATATTACAAAAGGATGGGGATTGCGAGAAAGGGTATGTGAGGTCGAATGACATCCTGCCTTCCAGAGCGCCACGCTCATAGGTCATATGAGCTTTGAGCCAGCTGTATGAACCCTAGGGTTCCTGCATATGGCAATGACAAAGAAACGTGGAGGTCGTGGGTTCGAAACCCATCTTCGGCATTTTCTGCTTTTTATCCGTTCTTTCCAATTAACTTTATGCGGAAAGAAAAGATGACCAGGAGCGTTAAAGAATTCTACTGCCACCTTGTGATCTACAAACGCATGCTCGAGCAGTACAGCTAAGGAGATTCTATGCAGGCAAAAAGGCCGGGTTTTGTGAAGAGCATGATAACCGCCGGAGCTGTCATGATAGCAGCCGGCTTTTTTCTTGCGCTCCCGGGAATGGCATTTGCAGAAGCAGCAGCTTATCTGGTCAGAGTCGGAACGTCGTATGAATAGTCACAGCTTTATCCTCTCTTCTTTTGAGTGTTTTCTTAAATAAGACAGAACAACAAACACTGCAAAAGCCGAAAGCACGCCGGGTATAAAAGCTGTTCTTGGTTGTGATGGCAGAAATATGAGCAGGACAGCAGATCCAA
>JACQNX010000001.1 GCA_016202875.1 Candidatus Aenigmatarchaeota archaeon
AATGAGCTTGTGCTGCAGGGAAAAATCAATTTTTCCATGATTGACCAGCGGCTGAGAGACTATGTGAAAGAATTTGTCCTGTGCCATGAATGCGACAAGCCTGACACAGCAATTGTGGAAGAAAAGGGCATAGCATTCATAAAATGCGAGGCGTGTGGCGCGAGGAGGAGCTTCCATGCCTGATGCCAGATTCGCCTACAAGATCTTCCGCCAAGAATCTGATACCCTGCTCGCCATTTCTGATTTTTCTGTTATTGGGAAAACATTTGAAGAAGGCGACAAGCAGATCGTTGTATCTGAGGATTTCTACTACGGCAAAGTATGCAACGGCAACGAAGCAAAAAAACTAATCAGATCTGCGACAATAGTCAATGCAGTAGGAAAGAAAATTATCTCGCTGATGGTAAAGGAGCATATAGTCGACAAGGACAATATCCTCCTTATAAAGGGCATGCCGCATGTACAGGTCGTTACAATGTGGTGATTTCCTTATCTGCAGTAGGTGAAGCATGGCATCGAAAAATGCAAGGGAAAAAACGTTATCAAAAATGCTTTTACTGATCGTAAAAAATCCAGGAATAAGACCTTCAGAACTCAACAGCCGTCTGAATGTTGCGCATTCTGCCAGCCTTCGCTCAACTCTTATTAAAAGAGGTCTTGTGCAGAAAAGACGAAAAGGCGTTGCTGTGCACTACTATCCCATCAGACGTCCCGAACTGATTCGCAACTTGGCTAAGCAATAAAAACAGCTAGAACAAGATAAGGACAGGGTGCTTGAAATGAAAGGGCAGTGGTTCCTCATCTCTGCTGTGTTGGCAACAAGCGCATTTCTTTCCATTTCACTGGTGCTGAAGGACTATTTTGTTACAGATGCATCCGACATAGCAAGGGGCAGGGAGGATTATTATTTATGGGACCTTAGGACGCAGTTTGATGCGCTTGTCCAGGAATCGTCATGCGATGACATGGAAAAGAACCTGAACGGTTTTATTGCATTTGTAAGAAACCGTTTATGGGAATCCGGCTATCTGGGTTATATAGAATATGACAAGACACAGGGCAAGACCCAGTCTTATGCATACGACTGCGAGGAAGACGATCCTGTCACGCCGCCAAACGAGCGTGTCAGGAACATAGAGAAAGGATTGCTGGTCGCCACAGAAGATGCTGTTTTCTACAGCAACATAGATCCAGATGACGTGATCAAGTAAAGATTGTGAACCAAGTAAATTTATACCTCGACTCACGATATACCAAACCCGACTTGTCGGCAGAAATAAATTAGGGTGTCGGCTCGGCAAATATTACCCGAAGGTCTTGTAAACAGCTTCCATAAACTGTTCTACTCTTCTCGAATCAACAGGGTTATCAGTTAAGCCGTCAATCTTGAATGTCGTACCTACAATTGCACCATCGCCATATTGTAGAAGTTGTTGTAGATTACCTCTATTCATTCCGCTTCCAACGATAACGGGAAAACATTGTCTGTAACGTTCTGTATAGTCCTTTACCCTTCTTACAAGTTCTACATCTGGTGCAGTTCCTGTCAGCCTTGTAACAACAACTCCAGAAGCATTATTATCAATTGCCTGTTTTGTTGATTCTTCAATTGTCTTACCTTTCTCCATTAATGTGTAATGTTTTGGATGAATATTTACAAAGAGTGCTGCACCTGTACCTTGCCTATGCCTTTGCACATCTTCAACATCAACATATACATCGAACTGCACTCCTTCTGTATGTTCAAATTCCGTTCTAACTCTGTCGACATAAACGTCTAATTGTATAAATGGCAATCCTAATTCTCGTGCAATTCTAAATGCTGCTCTATAATCATTGTGAAGAACATTTACTCCAACTGGAGCTTTTATTTCATCTCTTATTGTTCTTGTGACTTGTAACATTCTTTCAATTGTTTCATCAGCTGCAAATGGGTTATCAGATTGTTCTTCCCAATTTTCAACAAGAAGTCCATCTACTCCATAACCGCCCAAATGTAAATTGTACGCATCTCCAAGCGCTTTTTCTGTAACATAATTTAATCCTTTAGGTGAATACAAATCACCTACATGGACCATCCCTATTATTGGTTTTCTAACAGCAAATATTTTGTCTAACATACATTGAAGAATTATGATTAACTATTTAAAATCCTGTAACTCTTCCCTGTTCACCCCCAGCTCCGCGAGGAGCTTCTGGTCATTGGACAGTTTTTTGATGAGCGGCCTGTATACAACTGCTTTTCTTGCTGATACATGAAGCTTTGGCGCAATATGCTTCATGAGACCATTGGCTCTGCTATACTGGAATTTCGGCCTGTTGTATTTTACGAATTTATTGTAATCCCTTCTCTTTGCAAGTGCCACGCCTGCGGTGCTGAGCTGGAAAAAATATTTCTGCAGCGACCACGACTGTCTTCTTATTATGCGCGCATGGAACAAATCAGCCTTGGAAATCATGTCATATGCTTTTGCAACATCCTCTATGTCGTCGTACTCTTCTGCAATATTCTCAGCAATCCATCTGTGGAGCTCTTCAGGGTCTTCTGCATTGTTCATGGCTATCAGCGCATTCTCAAGGCTGCTTGTCTTGAAGATGACTTTCAGCGTTTCGAATACGCTGCTGCTATGTTCCCTGTAACCTATGTCGCTGATACGTTGCTTTCCAGCACACAATAGCTCTAAATCTAATAGCGCTGCACGGACATCGCCATTGCTCATTTGGGCTATGTGGTCAAGGTCTTGGGTACAGGCGACCCCTTCTTTTGTGCAGACATTGCGGAGAAATTTCGCAATGGTGTCTGTACGAACGCGCTGGAATTTTATGAGCCTGCATCTTTGTCGCAGGTCATAGAGTTTTTTGTCATAGGGATCATTTACTATAAGAACAACAGGATGTTCGCTTGTGCTTATTAACTGCAGGATAGCTGCTGCAGATTCCAGCTGGTCCATCTCGTCCAGTAAGAACAGTTTTTTCTTTGCCGCTAAGCTATGCTGCCGAGAAGCCTGAATAAGAGAAGTCATGTCCTTCTGCCCGCGTTCCTCATCAGCGCCTGTTTCAATAATCTCATAGCCGAGCTCATGCGCCGCTATCCTGACAGCAAGGGTTTTTCCAACTCCCGTCTCCCCTGATATCAGCGCAGCCTGCCCCTTTTGCCAGTTCTTCAGAGAATTCATCAATTCCTGTAAAGCGATTCTGTTGCCGATTATCTCTTTGCTTGTTTTTGGCATGTATTTCTCAAGAAGCATGCTGGTAATTTAGGAAA
>JACQNX010000017.1 GCA_016202875.1 Candidatus Aenigmatarchaeota archaeon
ACGCAGTACGTTGAGTACAAAGCCAGAGAAAAGGGCATAAAAGTTGTCAGAATTTCGGAGAGGAACTCTTCCATAACCTGCTCACGGTGCGGCTGCGCAGACAAAGGGAACAGAAAGTCACAGGGACTTTTCAGGTGCAAGTCCTGCGGATTCGAGATTAATGCTGACGTCAATGGCGTCAGGAATATCCTTAAATTTTCCGGAGGCTACATGCTTCCGGAACGGGCTGTTTGTGATCCAGCCCCAGAGCGCGCGTTTAGCGCGCAACCCGAGCTTCCATGCCTGAGGCACTGAAAAGGAAGCCCGCGGATTTATCCGCGGGAGGAGGTCACCCGTGATAGACAGTCTTCTCGTCCTTGAATGTCATCCCATTCCAGCTGTCGGACATACTCCTGCACAAAGTCGCCAGCTCTTCCCCCAACTCGTTGTTCCAGAAATCCCATGTCTTTTTTATCCACTCAGCTGTCATTTTTTCATCGGGCTTGACACTGAGCAGGTTGTTTTCCCATTTCAGCACCTGGATCCTCTTGTAGAGGGCAAAAAGCTTCTCCCTTTCCCGTTCTGTTATCATGTCCTGCTCAAAGAGGCAGGAAAATGTCTCAGCTCCGCCTATAATAGGTTCAATCACCCTCTCTGTGAAAGAAAAAAGCCTGTCAGAAATTTCTATTCTTATGTGATCAATGAGCTTGTCGCCATTGTCGATCTCAAATTTGAATGCATCCTTGAGTTCCTGAAGATGCGGAAGCTTGAATTTATCCTGGACTTTTTTGTACTGTTCAAGAATTTGCGTGTCCATAGATTCACCGGCTGTACAAAACTATAATTCCAAACTATAAATAGATTTTTTCATGTTTTAAAGACCCTTGACAAAAAAGGAACATGAAAATCGTAGTGAAAATAGGCGGATCTTTGTGCTTCAATGAAAACAGCCCAAAATTTTCTTATTTTTCCAAACTAATTCCAGTTCTCAAGCAACTCAAGAACCAGCACCAGCTAATCGTCGCTATCGGCGGCGGCAAGGCAAACAGAAAATTCTACAAATCCATAGAGAAATTCTACCTCTCCAACGAGCAAAAGGAATGGATCGCCATAGACATGCTGAGGGCAAATGCCCGCTTTATCGCTTGCCTTCTGAAAACAAAGCCCATATTTTCCTTGGACGAAATAACAAGCAAAACAGAAGGCGTCATCTCAGGCATTGCCCCTGGTAGAAGCACAGACGCCAACGCTGCGTTCGCGGCTGCAAGAATCAAAGCCGACTTGCTGGTGAAACTGACAAACGTTGACGGTATCTACACGAAAGACCCAAGAAAATTCAGGTCAGCAAAAAAACTTGATCATGTGAAATTTTCTGATCTTAAAAAATACAGCATCAGTGGCAAGCCTGGAAAATATGGCATCCTTGACAAGCTTGCCATGGAAACTATCATCAGGCACAAAATCCCGACCATAGTTATGTCAGGGAAAAATCCGGAAAAGCTTCTCGCCGTCGTGAAAGGAAAGAAAATGGGGACGCTGATTTCATGAAATGAGGGATGCATCTTTGAATACCAGAAACCACAGGCTAACAACAAACAACACTACAATCACAAATGCCGCATACTTCTCCTGTCTTGTCAGCTCCATACGTACCTATTCTTATGGCTGTTTAAAAAGTTTTTAAGTAATGGCTTTGACATAGAGTTTTGTAATATTTTGATCAAACTTTTGTAAAAGTTTGGGTCTGTGGTCTAGCGGTATGAGTTTGACGCAAAGCGTCTTACTACCAAACGTCGCCTTCACTCTAAAGAAGGAAGAAACGGCGAAGATTGGCGGTTCGACTCCGCCCGGACCCATTTATACAACAGCTTGAATTTCTTCCATTGCATGCGCAGGTATTTTCATTCCAAGCCTGTGAGATTTAGTTATAATGTGCCTTGTAAATTCACCATTTTCCCAAATATGCTCTGGTGTTTCATAAGACCAGTCTTCGCCGAGCAGATAGGCTATTTTGAAATTCATATAAGCAGCATCAAAACGTCTTGGATCTATATAGCCTTTTAGATTAGGAAAAGGGTCTGTATGAAATTCGTAAACAATTCTGTCCGCAGAGATTTTAGGAAATCTGACATGAAGCCCGACGCTTTTGTCACGCTCGCCAACACAGCGTGCGAAGTCGTATGCGTTGCCTTTTGCAAAGTTCATCTGATCATAAGCAGGCTTTAATGCTCTAGAAAATAACTCATGCATAAACTCTAGAGCCTCTTCTTCTCCATGTTTTTCAACATATAGCAAGAAAACAGTTTCATATAGACCGAAGAAACGCACATCACGCGAAATATCCGGTACAAAATCTAACATATGTCCACTATCAATAAAATCCTTTTAAAGATTCCCTATAACCTAAACCTATGAAAAATAAAATGGCAGTACGATTTGCGACGCAGGAGCAAAGGGTACTATGAAAGCAACAGCGATAGCGAATGCGAACATCGCACTTGTTAAATACTGGGGAAAGAGGAACAAGGAACTCATCCTGCCGTTCAACAGCAGCATATCCATGACCTGTGATGGCTTGCATACAAAGACGACAGTGGATTTTTCAGGCAGCTACGGCAAAGACACGGTGCTTATCAACGATGAGGAATTGAAGAAAGATGAAAAGAACATCATGGCTCATATAGAGCGGATAAGACAGATGGCAGGCATAACAGACAAGGCAAAGATCATCTCCGAGTCTAATTTCCCCGTAGCAGCTGGCCTGGCGTCTTCTGCTTCGGGCCTTGCGGCACTCACCCTTGCCGCAAGCAAGGCAGCAGGCTTGAATCTAAATGAGAAAGAGCTTACGATTCTATCCCGTCTTGGCTCCGGTTCTGCATCACGTTCCATTCCAGAGGGCTTTGTGGAATGGCATCATGGCGAGAAGGAAGACGGCTCTGACAGCTTCGCAGAGAGCATAGCATCGAAGAGTCACTGGCCAGAATTCAGGATGCTCGCCTGCATAGTGAGCGAAGCCAGAAAACCTGTCGGGAGCCGCGCAGGCATGGCCCAGACAGTTGACAATTGCCCATATTATGAAGGATGGCTGAAGACAGTCAACGATGATATAGCCGCGGTGAAGAAAGGCATTGCCGAAAGGAATTTCACATTGGTCGGCTCAACAGCAGAAAAGAACACATTGAAGATGCACGCGCTTATGATGACCACCACGCCGGCTATTATATATTGGATTCCGCAGACGCTCGAGATAATGCACAGCGTCATGCTATGGCGTGAGGAAGGGCTTGAGTCTTACTTCACCATAGATGGTGGCCCTCAGGTAAAAGTAATTTGCCTGCAGAAAGATGAAAAAGAAATTCTGTCAAGGCTCTCCTCCCTCGACTGCGTCATTAGGGCAATAAACTGCCCGCCAGGCGGCGGCGCGCAACTTTCTAATAGTCATTTGTTCTGAATTGTATGATGGCAAAAGTAATAGCGCTGGATTTTGACGGAGTTCTTGTAGACAGTGCAGGCGGCTGGGCATTTTTTTGTAGTAAAGCATGGAAAGATATAGGAAATAGAAAAGGCCCTTCTGTTGCAGCAATAAAGCGTTATAGGCCTTACATAAAGAATGCAACAGACTCCTATGGATTGTTGGTGCTCTTATCGCGTGCAAGTAAAATTACAAGAGCATCTGTAAAAAAGGAGACAGGAAAAAATCCTGAAAAAGCAAAAGAATTTTCAGCAGCATTTTTCAAGGAAAAGGACGAGTTCATAAAGCATCACAAGGCCAAGTTCTGCGATTTATATGCGCCTTACACATTCGCACTGCCTTTTTTCAGGGACTTGGCACAGAAAAATAAAGTCTACATATCTACAAATAATAAAAAAGAACCGGTTGCGCTTGTTCTAAAAAGATCAAAAATATCTATAGATGAAAATAACATCCTTGATCATTCACTTTCTTTGGACAAAAAGAATCACATTGAAATTATTCAAGAAAGAGAGCATGTAGCAGTGCGGAATATACTTTTCATAGACGACTCGATGGACCATCTTGAAAATACGGCAAAAATTGGAGCGCAATGTGCTTTAGCTTCATGGGGCTACGTTCTTCCGGAAGACATTAAGAAAGCCAAAAAATTAGGTATGATGATTCTTGATAAAGACAATCTAAATCAGTTCCTTGTAACAGATAACCCTCAAGAACAATTTGTGATTGTCGACGAAAACAACAACGCCATCGGCAAAGCTCCGCGTGGAGAAGTGCATTCAAAAGGCATCTGGCATAGAGGAGTGCATATCCTGATTTTTAATTCAAAGAACGAAATACTTTTGCAGAAGCGCAGCATGACCAAGGACTTGTATAAGGGCTACTGGACCGACGCAGCAACAGGGCATGTAAGTGCAGGAGACAGCTATGAGTCAGCAGCCAAGCGCGAACTCAAGGAAGAACTAGGAATAAGTACAAAATTAACACGCCTACTTGATTTCAGGAAATTCACTGGCAATGACAACGAATTCATAAGGGTCTTCGTTGGCAGGCACGATGGTCCGTTCAGAGTGAATAAGGAAGAAGTGGACTTTGTGAAATTCTTTTCCTATGACAAAGTTCTGAAACTAATGAGAAAGGAGAAGTTTACACCTGCAACAATTGTCATTTTTGAAGAGACCAGAAAGCGCCCAGAACTTTTAAAAAGACTTCTGTCATCGTGATATACATGATTAGAGTATCAGCTCCAGCCAAAGTACATCTGATCGGCGAGCATGCAGTCGTCTATAATAAGCCGGCAATTATGGCTGCGGTCGGCAGGCGTATTTATGTAGATGCTGCAGAGAGCGATAAAGTAGTTCTGAAGGACGAACGGTTCAAATCTAGACGTGAGTGGTCTGTAGAGGAAACGCTATCCGTTGCCAATAACGCACAGGAATATTTATCACGAGCAGCTGCAGCAGGTAATTATTCAGAGCTGCTTGCATGGGCAAAAGATGGCGGAACTTACAACACTTACTGGAAAGCGCTTCTTGGAACCGTGCTTAAAATGACAGGCGCAGACGCCGGCATCTCTGTTCACATAACAAAATGTGATATCCCAACAGGCTCAGGGCTTGGCTCGTCTTCAGCTGCTGCAGTAGCAATGACTAAAGCGGCTAGCGAAGTTTATGAAAGAGACCTGACTATTGAAAGAATAAACGAAATAGCCTACGAATGCGAGAGACTTGTTCACGGAACGCCCAGCGGCGGAGATAACACGACATCTTGCTATGGCGGTCTCGTTTGGTTCCAGAAGGCGCAGCCAAAAAACATAATGCAGTCACTAAGAGAAGAAATCCCATACAAACTGGAAAATTTTGTGCTTGCCTACACAAAGCAGCCCGAGAAATCAACAGGCGAATTGATTCAGATGGTCAGAAATATTTCAGAAAACGAACGCAACCCAAAAATGGATGAAATAGAGAGAATGACATACGAAATGAAAGAAGTCCTGAAAAGAAAAGATTATGACCGCATGAAAGCAATAATGAACAGGACAAATGATATTCTCACTTCTTTCGGCCTCTCAATACCAGAAACAGAAAAA
>JACQNX010000019.1 GCA_016202875.1 Candidatus Aenigmatarchaeota archaeon
AAAACAGAAATACGGTTTGCAAAAGCTAGTGATAAAAAAGACTTTGTAGAACTAGCACTGAACAGAGACAAAGCTATCAATGAGCCGCCACGAAAGGATTATTGGAGTAAAAAATTCAGGAGTTTGCCCAAGTCAAACAGATTATTGTTGGGCTGCATAAATAGCAAACCAGTAGGATTTCTATATTTTACTTTTGAGTTCATAGACTATCCCGCAATATATGTAGAACTTGTGTTTGTAGCTTCTGCTGTAAGAAAACAGGGAATAGCGAGGCAGATGTTTGTCAGAGTTGAGCAAATTGCAGCAGAAAACAGTTATAACAAAGTCTTTTCAAGCACGAACCCAAGTAACACGACTTCATTGGCAATGCACAAGAACCTAGGTTTTCGCAGATGTGGGTTTATCGACGGAATAGAAAGTCCGCACAGTAGGGAAATATTTCTTTCCAAAAACGTGAAAAATAGAACCAATTAAGTCGTAATTCCCCCGTAATTCAGCTGTGAGTAAGCTTTATTAATGGCCTTTACCAATGACATATAAGAAAATCCCCTATAGGAGGAGATGTATAAATGGTATTGGTTGACATCTTGGCTACCCTCACGGCAAATGCAGTGAATTTTCTGCCCAACTTGGCTGCTGCAGTAATCCTGCTTGTGATCGGCCTTGTCGTCGGCAAAATAGTGGGTCGCGTGGTCAAGGAAGTTTTGGACCGCGTGCGGCTGGACTATTATGTATCTGAAACGCACAAGCCGGCAATAAGTCTTAGTGCCTTGTTTTCAGTGATTGCCCGATGGTGGATTTATCTTGCATTCATTGCGGCAGCATTGTCAAGCCAGGTATTGGGAATATCTTCTCTTGCACTGTGGATAGCTGAGGTACAGGCCTTTATACCAAGAATTATCGGAGCAGCAGTGATCATGGTAGTCGGTTATGTGCTTGCAGAGTACATAAGAGGGCATATCAAGAAAGGACCAACGCTCTACGGCGCTCTGGTGGGCAAGGTTTTGTTCTTCTTTGTCCTCTACGTGTCCGTGGCATTGGCACTGCCGATATTAGGAATTTCGTCAGCTCTGATCAGCAACATCCTGTTGGTCATCATAGCTTCTGTTGGCCTTGGAGTTGCTATAGCGCTTGGTCTTGGCCTGAAGGACGCAGTATCTGATGTATCCAGAAGATATGTCAGGAAGATGAAGGTTTGATTTTTTCTTTTAACCACTTACTTTATTTTTGTTAGCCGTTAGACGGTGCCATATAAGACGTTTTCAGCAAATAGTGGAATTATGGTGGCATCTTGGATTTCCAGAAAAGTCAGAAAAGGCACAAATAGCAGAATTCACGGCCTCGGCTTGTTCGCAGCCAAACCAATTAAAAAAGGAGAAGTCATAGCAATCAAGGGCGGGCACATAGTTGATTGGAAAACACTGAAGAAACATGAAAATCTGATAGGCGACTCCTACCTTCAGATTGCCGATAAATTTGTTCTCGCGCCGCTTAGAAAAAGCGAAGTTAAGAAAGTAATGATGTTTTTAAATCACTCCTGCAGCCCCAATGTCGGTTTGCGGGGCGAGATAACATTTGTGGCTATGCGTAACATAAAGGTCGGAGAAGAGCTGATAACTGATTACGCCATGATAGACGACGACTTCTACGAGATGAAATGCAATTGTGGAAGTAATAACTGCAGGGGTGCGATCACAGGCAAAGACTGGAAAAGGAAAGATTTGCAATCCAAGTATGGCAACTACTTTTCATCTTATTTGCTGGCAAAGATAAAAAAACATGAAAACAGATTCATTTTTGTGGCAGCCTTTTAGCATTATTTATCCATTTCTTTTCAAGAAAAAATAACAAAGATGCGCTCGTAGTCTAGCGGTAGGATACAACCTTGCCAAGGTTGCGACCCGGGTTCAAATCCCGGCGGGCGCATTTATGGAGATTTGAACCCCCGGGCTCGTGTTCAGAGAGCGAAGTTCTCTGACAGCTCAAAGAAGCTTTGCTTCTTTGCAGCAATCCCAGCAGGCGCATTTTTTTGCCAAATATTTCTCCTGCAGCACAAATATTTAAGCAGCTGTGACTAATTCTTTAGCGATAGTCATGTTGTTCAACAAAGATCATGATGTAAAGAAAGAGATGAAGGACATAAAAGACGCTATTGAGGAGGAACCTCATTTTGATGAAGAGTTGGCGCCTCCTGCTCCCTTCAAGCCCTTTGAACAAGAACAAAGCGCCCCCTTGTTTGTGAAAGTGGAGAAATATCACGATGTCATATCAGGCATACAGGAAATGAAGCTGTTTGTTGCAGCTGTCAAGGATATTTTTGCCATCATGCAGGAACTCGAACAGGTGCGCAATGATGCATTGAACATCATGAAAGTCACTGTCCAGCGATTGGAAAAATCGGTAGTGGAAATGGATGCAGAGCTGCTGCGGCCAAGAGGCGTGAGCATCTCACCATTTCCGCAGGGGAAAGCAGAAGCCAAGCACATAGAATCCTCCCTCGCAGAGCTCCAGAAGCAGCTCATAGAACTCAAACAGGAGCTCCGGGGGATGAGATGATTGTTTCTAGCATTCCATACACTTTGTAAAAATGCGGAGGGCAGGATTCGAACCTGCGAACGGACTAACCGACAAGATAACCCAACCCGGAAATTTATTCTTTTCCAGAAAGGCTAACTCTTGAGTTTCGCAATCATCTTGTATCATTACTCAAGATTGTCCTTGCGCCTTTGGTCCCCCTTAATATTTGCTGCAGGCCTCTATAGCAAGTGACAGAAATATTCATACAAAATTCTGTCTTTGCTGTAAGGAGCTGACATAAGTAATATGTCTGAAAACTTATGTCAGCGACTATAGTTTCTTGGAACCCAATGGCCTTTCTTTACAAAGAAAGGGGCTTGACCAGGCTTGGCTACCTCCGCGCAGCTATTCTTGATTGTATACGAAGACTTTTATTCACTAGCAGGAATATAAAAAATAAAATCCATCTGCATACACAACCTTTTTAAGCATTTCCCTGTTATTTACTTCTTGGTAATGACTAATGGCAGAAATGAAAATAGGAGATTTTGAGGGGTTCCTGATATTGGGACTGGTAATTTTGGCAATCATGCTGGCTGTCTTCAGCTTCAGCACAGCGCCTGAGCCTGTCAAAA
>JACQNX010000021.1 GCA_016202875.1 Candidatus Aenigmatarchaeota archaeon
GTAAAATCAGGGGATGTGATAAAAATAGGCAGGCTCGAAGTGCAGGCAGTGAAGGCGTCTCATTATACATACACCCTGGGCTATGTCCTGAAATATGATGACCTGAAAATCGGCTATCCTGCTGACGGCTCTTACTATCCAAGTCAGGAAAAGTTCTACGAAGGCTGTGACGCCCTCATTTTAAACGTGCCGTGGCCCAAGGGTTATGACGCGCCAAAAAACATCCACATGACTCTGGACGACGCAATAGCGCTTGTGAAAAGCATGGAAAAGAAACCAGGCCTTGTTGTTCTCTCCCATTTGTCCCCTTTAATATTGCGCTCTAACATGTTCAAGCAGGAGCGCATATTCCAGGAAGCCACCAGGTCCCGCTGCATCAGTGCCAGCGACTTCCTGGAGCTGAACCTGGACACGCTGAAGACAAAGATGCTGCAGCCTGTCGCAAAAATCTGACTGTACTGTGTTTCGGTTAGCACTGCCTCTGCTCGAAATTCCCCGGCGCAATGACAGTTACAATGCTGCCTGTGCAGCTCTGCTGGAGCTCGCAAGTGAAGATAGTGTACGGCTCCGCAACTTCCCTCGACCACCTGCACAGCGTCTCAGAGCTGCCTAAAATCACCCTGATCTCGCTTGTGTTGATTGCTGCAGGGCCTGTGGCGCGAAGAACTGCTAGGTTTGAATAAGCGCCCTCTATCGCGATTCTTTTTTCCTGATTAAGCATTGTTGTTTCGTTCTGCGATATATTTTTGCTTGCGTTTTGTTCAGAACTCTGGATACAGCCAGCAGCAAAAGTTATGATAATAAAAATTATAACACTGACGCCAAACCTCATCTTATTCCTCCGTATTCAATGCCGATATTTAAATCTTCCACAGAAAATAAATTGAAAGCTATGTATTTGTCACTTTGGGGTTCCAGGGCCTGAAACAACATTTTCTGCTGGCAATTCAAGTCCTGTCATTGGTTTCTCGCTCTCTGCCATAAAAGCGCTGGCATCTATAAGTGCACGGGATTTGTTACCATGATAATGGTTAATGAGCGCATTGTATAGAGCTCGCGCATCATTGCGCAATTGAGGAATCGTCACATCTGGATGACCTCTGAGATAAGTAAGAAGTTCTTGTTTCCGGCGAGGAATTGGTCTAATTTTTGGTTCTGCAAACTCGGGACCCTGACTATTATCAGGCATCGAAGGTGTCGATGACTCGGAAGAAGTCTTGAGCGTTTCAAGGTAATTTAGCATTTCGTACCTGTCAATATAGTCATCTTTACTAGGCGATATGCTAAGGTTGTATTTTAACAGGATATCTTGTTTTCTACTTTCGTATTCTTTTAGTTTATATCGAATCGTCTTTACACTTATGCCAAGTAAGCGGGCAGCTTCGCTCTTATTGCCATTAGTCTTATCCACGCACCTCCATATTTTATACATTTCAATTTCTTCAAGGCTTGCATTATCAAAAAAGCTTTCCAGTGAAGGTTTTCCGTGCCCATTCATAGAATACAACAAAGAGATAATATACGTCTTGTCGAATATAATTTCGTTTGATGAACCAAGTTCTGCCAATATAAGGCCCCGCTTAATCAGAGACTCTAATTCACGAATATTTCCAGGCCAGTCATAATCTTTCAATGCTGTGATGCCATCTTGAGTAATATTAACTGAAGCGTTTGGTTGGAAAGAAGGGACATAACGCTTCACAAAATAATCAGCAAGTTCAGCAATATCAGACCGGCGCGAACGCAACGGCGGCAGCTCGACTGTGATTACTTCAATACGGCGATAGAGTGGCTCTAAAAGCTTCTTTTCAGCAATAGCCCTGCGCAAATCCGCACTAGACGCCACAAGCACACGAGCGCTAGTTTTCTTTGCAGTTCGCTCTCCCAGCATATAATATTCTCCATCCTGTAAAACGCGTAAAAGTCCCGCCTGCTCGGCTACTGGCAACTCCTGAATTTCGTCTAAAAAGAGTGTTCCTCTATTTGCTGTTTCAAAAAATCCGGCATAATACTTAATAGCGCCTGTAAATGCACCCTGCCGGTGACCAAATAGTTCGTTCCCGAGAGTTTCTGCAGGAATCTGCGCACAACTAAGCGGCACAAATCCTTCTCTACCAGAATATTTATGTATAAATCGTGCAATAAGTTCTTTGCCAGTACCTGTTTCACCAGTAATAGTAACTGGCTCAGAAGTACGGGCAGCTTTCAAACTAACGCGATATATTGTTTTCATTACAGGTGTCTTTCCAATAATAAGACGATAAGGCGGAATATCTTCATAAGTTGGAATATGCATATCTAAGTAAAGAATGAAATGTTCTTAAGGTTAAAAATAACGTGCCATTTTATAAACCTACATCTTTCATCCCATTATTTAAACCTTATATCAAAAATAAGAATATGCTCGCAAAGAACTGGGACAAAAGCCTTGAGGCTCCTATTTACAATGAGTGGAAGGAAAAGAAAGCTTACATATTCATCGGCCAGGGCAGGCCTGTCTTCAGCATAGACACGCCACCGCCTTACGTAAATGCGCCTATCCATGTCGGACAGGCAACAACCTATGTGTACATGGACATGTTCGCAAGATTTCGCAGGATGAAAGGCTTTAGCGTGCTCTTCCCTCTTGGGCTGGACAGGAACGGCCTGCCCATAGAAATGGCTGCAGAGAAGAAGTTTGGCGTGTCCTTGCACGACACAAACCGCGAGCATTTTCTCTCGCTCTGCAAAAAGATCCTGGAAGAATCCAGCACCTCGACGCTTGACTCTTTCCTGAAACTGGGCATCTCCTTCAACTCCTGGAAAATCGGCACAGAAATCGGCGATGCTTATCTCACCGACTCCGAGGATTACCGAGCCATGACCCAGGCGACTTTCATAGACCTCTGGAACAAAGGCCTTGTCTACGAAGACGCGCGCATCAACAACTACTGCCCTGGATGCCGCACCACGCTCGCTGATGCAGAGATTGATTATGAAGAGCTGCCCAGCATGTTCAGCGATATTAAGTTCAGAATAAAGGAAACAGGCGAGGAGATCGTCATCAGCACAACGCGGCCTGAGCTGATAGCAACATGCGCCATGATAATTTTCAATCCAGATGATGACCGCTACAGGCAACTTGATGGAAAAACTGCCATTACACCGCTCTTCGGCAAAGAAGTTCTTGTTAAAGCCCATCCCTATGCTGACATGGAAAAAGGCACAGGCCTCATGATGATGTGCTCCTTCGGCGACCAGGCAGACATCCGCTTTTTCCGCGAGCAAAGCTTGGCGCCAGTTATTGTCATTAATGAGGAAGGCAAAATGAATGAAAACGCAGGTCCGCTAGAAGGCCTGAAAGTTCCGGATGCCAGAAACCTTATGACTGAAATGTTGAACGAAAAAGATTTGATTGTCAGTCAGAAAAAAATTTCCCACCGCTCACCTGTCTGCGAACGTTCGAAGCATCCTATTGAATTCATCGCCATGCAGGAGCTTTATCTGAAACAAGTGGACTTTAAAGACCAGTTGATAAAAATCGCGAACGAAGTGAGCTTTTACTCCCCGCGCAGCAGACAGATCCTGCTGGACTGGATTGATGCTGTATCCATCGACTGGCCGCTCTCGCGCAGAAGATATTATGGCACAGAGATTCCGTTATGGTACTGCAAATGCGGAAAGATCATTCCTGGCCAGCGCAGCAAATATGTCCAGCCCTGGCGGGAGAAAAGGCAATGCCCTGAGTGCGGCTCTCACGAACTGCGCGGTGATGAGAGGGTCTTTGACACATGGTTTGATTCCTCGTCTTCACCTCTCTACATCCTGAAATGGCTGGACTACCCTGAGCTCTTTGAAAAATATGCACCGTGCTCTCTCCGTCCACAAGGAAAGGAGATTGTAAGAACATGGCTTTATTACACTCTTCTGAAAACTTATCTCCTCACCGGCAAAACTATATTCAAAGATGCCTGGATAAATTACCACATTGTTGATGAAACAGGGAAAAAGATGAGCAAAAGGCTGGGAAATGTTATCGACCCTCACGATGTGCTGGAAAAATTCGGCGCAGAGCCTTTCCGTCTCTGGTGTGCTGTCGAGGGCAATCTGGACTCGGCTGACATGAAGTGCAGCTACGACAGGATCGAGGGCGCGGGAAAAACGCTGACAAAGCTCTGGAACGTTTCCAGATTTGTTTTAGGCCTCGGCCATCTGAAGCAGGACAAAGTGGAGCTCATGGAAGCTGACAAATGGATCCTGACCGAGCTGAACCATCTTATAGACCTTGCTGACAGTTGCTATGAAAAATATGACTTTCACAACCCGGCAACAATGATCAAGCATTTTCTCTGGGAAGCCTTTTCTTCGCACTATGTGGAGCTTGTAAAAACACGTGCATATAATGAGAACAAGAAGTTTAGTGATGCAGAACAAAATGGAGCCATATTTACCTTACGTTACTGCTTAGAAACGCTGCTTAAGCTATTATCGCCTATTACGCCTTTCATAACGTATACTATCTATCAGGAGCTGGCTGGCAAGGACATCCATGAAGAGAGCTTTCCTGTTGTTCTGGCCGGGTATAAAACAGATATCACAAAAGACGACATATTGGAATTGAACAGCACGATATGGAAAATCAAAAAAGATAACAATCTGTCCCTGAAATCAGAAATCCTCTCCCTGACTCTTCCGCAGAAGTTCAAGCCTCTCGAAAAGGATATAAGGACTGCCCACGGCCCGAAAGAAATAAAGTACGCGGATTTTATGGAAGTCATGATTAAATAGAAAAGCAAACAGAGGGCTTCCCACTTACGGACACAATTCTCACAGCTGGTTATTGATAATTCGGACAAGGCCTTCAGCGGAGTATACGGCTTTATCCTTGCAGTAAAATCAAAAACAGCGAGATGGCCATAGACTGGAAGAAGGACATCTACATCCGCGGGCTGCGTGCGTGATGTTACAAACGTACATATAATATGTTCAGGTGTACATATGAAAATAGAAGAGCATAGACGAGGGAGTGGATGAAAACCAGAGAAACTTGGGGTACAATGTATCCCAGGCAGATATAGAGATGCTATCAATTTATCTCCTGAAGCTGAGGCTTGTGCCGGTTTCCGTTAATTTTGATCACAGGGTATTCAAGAGTCCTAAAGCCACAAATGCTGTATTGCCTTTTGAGTTTTGTTCGTATCTGATAGAAAGGGTTGAAGGCATAAGATCCGTGATTTTATTTGGGGCAGCAAGCCGTGGCGAAGCCCGAAAAGAAATCTGGATTGGATAAATTTACCATCTGACTTTATTTGTGTCACGCTTTATTCTTTTCTCCATGACAATTGTGATCATTTTTTGCCCTTCTATCACTTCTATCTTTTTTCTTATTTTCCTGAAGCCGTTTTTCAGGTAAAAATTCAGCCCTTTCTTATTTTTTTCTTCAACCTCAAGCCGAATTTTACGCGCCCTGAAATGCCTAGCCGCTTTGTCCATAAGTTTTTTCCCTATTCCTTTCCTCTGGTATTTGGGATGCACATAAAGTCTATTCATGAATATTTTACTGTCTTTTATTTTTCTGACTGTTACAAGACCGACTATTTTCCCTTTTTCTGTTTTTGCAACTCCAAAGAAGATATCAGGATTTTTAGCTTGGATGGCAAGAGTTTTTGGATGATGCCATACACGTGTTATTTTCCTTATTGCCTCTTTAGAAAAGAAACTGCCGTAAGTATCAACCCATGTATAACTCAAAAGTCTCTTTGCCTTTGGTATTTCATCCAGTTTAACTTTCTGTATTTTTATCATAAAAATAATTATGCTATTAACTTTTTATTCTCTTTTGTTGAAATAACAGCATGACATCTGCAAGAATTTGACAGTTCGTTTTCGATAGGGCGTTCTTCTTATACAACTTAATTTCAAACAATAATTATCGTGTGATGTTTTATGCCTGAACAAGAGCATGAGGAAAAGCTAAAGACAAAATTCGCGCTGAAAAAGTTAGTGAAGCAGCTAGGTTCTATGAAGGGCAGGCACACAGAGCTTGTGACAGTCTACGTCCCTGCAAACTACAGCCTGCACGAGATACTGGGCCAGCTCCGCAATGAGCAGAGCACAGCGGATAATATCAAGTCCAAGCCTGTCCGCAAGAACGTGACAACAGCCCTGGAAAAGATCATGCGCCATATCCAGCTCTACAAGAAGACGCCAGAGAACGGCTTGGCTCTCTTCTGTGGTAATGTCTCCATGTCGGACGCGCGCACGGACATTGAGCTCTGGGCAATAGAGCCGCCTGAACCCATAAAGACCAAGATGTACTGGTGTGACCAGCGCTTTGTCCTCGACCCCCTGCAGGAGATGGTGGCTGAAAAAGAGATTTATGGCATAATCAATCTGGACAAGAGCGAAGCGTCTGTGGCATTGCTGATCGGGAAGAAGATCGAACCAATATTTCATAAAGAATCCATTGTTCCGGGGAAAACGAGGGCAGGCGGGCAATGCTTTGCTCGGGGGACAAAAGTTAGATGCGTTTCAGGGGCTGTTCCGATAGAAGCAGTTAAAATTGGAGATGATATTATTTCTTACGATGCTGGTCAAAGGAAATTGGTGCCTGCCAAAGTCAGGAAAAAATTCGAAAAAGAGGCTAGGAGAATTTATACAATAACAGCAGGCACGCAAAAAATAATAACGACGCCAGAGCATGTGTTTTTTGTTTCGAATAAAAGTTATTTCAAGGAAAAAAGTGCATTTGATCTTTCTATCGGGGAATTTCTTGTCTTGGCGAAAAAAGGAAAAACAAAAGAATCTAGGATATTATCAATAAAAAAAGAAGCGAAAACCATTTCTGTTTTTGACCTTTCAGTGGAAAGACATGAAAATTATATAGCAAACAATCTTCTTGTCCACAACAGTTCAGCCCGATTCGGCCGCATCCGTGAGGGCTTGCTCAATGACTGGCTCAAGCAGGTCGGCGAAGCTGCAAATAAGATCTTCACAGAGCACAAGGAAGTGCTGGGCATAATCCTCTCAGGCCCAGGACCTATCAAGGATATGTTTCTGAAAGAAGACTATGTTTTTGCAGACGTCAGGAAAAAAATAATCGGCACAGTGGACACATCCTATACAGGTCCCCATGGGCTTGAAGAGACCCTGGAGCGCGGCGAAGCGCTCCTCAAAGAGCTCGGCGTCACAAAAGAGAAGCTCCTCCTCCAGAAATTCTTCAACGAGCTCCAGAAGCCTCACGGCCTTGTCACGTATGGTTTTAAGGAAGTCCTTGATGCCTTGGAAATAGGTGCTGTTGATACAGTTATAGTCAGCGAATCATCTGAATTGAAAATTAAAGAGTATACAAACATAGAAGGTGAGACAAAGTTAATCGCATGGAAACCCGGAGTTGCCATACCTGAAGACTATAAAATGATAGGAGAGATGGATGTCATTGAATACTTTGAAGAGAAGGCGAAGAGCTATGGCTCCAAGGTCATTGTAGTATCAGCAGACACGCGCGAGGGCCTGCAGTTCGCCCATTTCGGCGGCATCGGCGCGCTGCTGAGGTACAATATCTGAGTGATGATTTACTTTCCTGAAGAATCTTTTTCTCACGTCCGTATCAGGAAGCTCATGGGCGTTCTTGCGGGTATTTAAGGGGGAAAGGTTTAAAAATAACTACTGTAGAGTAATTAGTAAGGATAGATTACTATGAAAAGACGCGAGTTTTTGGACGTCAGCCTGACGCCCCTGACTTCACTGAGGTTTTACGCAGCGCATGTAGCCAACGCCCCCGAAAGCAAATTCGAGCGCCTTTACAGGAGAATAGCCGAGGACGTGCATGACGGAAAGCCTCTTATCATAATCACATACGCAGGGCTCTGGCCTGATGGGAAGCAGCCGGAAAACAATATCCACTGGGGCACTTATCACGGGCCATGGAGAATGTTCCGGCAAATCTCGAAGGATGCGCGCATCAGCAGACAGTACAGGACAAACTGGGAAGAGCTTTCTCTTGAAAGAGATGTGTATGACCCTGTAAGATCTGCTGTTTTTACCGCAAAATGCAGCAGCGAAAGATGGGTAAAAATGGGCGCACCGAAAGAGTTCGACGTGTACATGGTTTTCCATGCTTTCAGGAACCTGAGAGCCGGCGCAGTCAGAATGGCTGAACATCTGAAGCATGACGCAGCGCAATCCATTAGTGCAGGGGCCAAAAAACTCCGCTTGGAGGATGCCCAGATAGTGGGCTATAATGGCCATAATTTTTATTACGATGGTCCCTTCTATGGATTGAAGCATGTGAAAGGTTCTCCGAAGAGGCAGAAGGGCGTTTTCGTTATAGGCTGCGATACAAAGCCGTTTTTCAGGGACGACCTTGTTGACACGAATGTCACAGGGGTTGCTTTCACCACGTCATTCATGGCCCCCGAGGGCTATAATATTCTGGCTATGGCAGATGGCCTGTCAAAGGCTGCACCAGGCCCCGAGCTCGCAAGGGCTATGAACGAGAGCTACAGGCACTGGCAGATGAGCACAGGGAACAAGAGGCCCGGCGACCTTTTTGTGAATGATGATTATGGCTTGTTCAGGCGGGGTGAAAGTGCATGAGACCGCGAATGGCTGGTGTTATTTTGTCCGCCGCCCTTCTTGCTGCGCCTGCGGTTGCGCAGGACAGAAACGCCAAGACAGAAATGTACAGATCGCTTGTCGAGGCAAGCCGGAAGCTCCCTGCGTACAGGGATGCGCGGTATATCGATCTCAATGAAAATGAAAAAGGAATCAGGCGCGTGTACATAACTTACAAAGATACGAACAAAAACGGCGAGATAGACACCGGCGACATACTGGAGCTGGAAGTTCTTTACAACCCTTCACGCGAGCAGCCTTATATTGTTGAAAATTTCAGAGGAAGGCTGAACAGCCCTGTCTTCTACCATGCTGATTATCATGACAAGGAGCGCGGAGAAGTTTGCACTGAATCCATTGTTCCGCTCATGAGCAAGGCCGAGCAGAGCAAGGTCTTAACGCGTCATAAAAATACTGTGACGCTTTTGCTGAAGAACATCAGATAAATATATGCGACCTGAAGCTCGCAATTACTTTTTCTCCCAGGGCTTTGTCAGGTAGATATCAGACAAAGGCGGCCCTTCTTTTCCGCTGTAAAATGTCCTCCAGTGCATTTCTCTATGAAGTTCGCCTACCGGGCCAAGACCAAGCACGTTGCCTCCTTGGGTTACAGATATGCCTGTCGTGGCCCCGCCTGCTCTTACAC